>CAUSMY010000014.1:0-16678 GCA_963533015.1 uncultured Veillonella sp. | reverse complement strand
AAGGACTGCAACAGAATACAATAGATTCTGGGTGCAGTCCTTTTGTATGAATAGATGACGATGATCTTATTGAAATATACGATGTAAATGACTTAGTTATAAAACTAGTGACAATATATATCTTAGAAGATTTTTATAAAAATGATGAATATTAGAGAAATTCACTTAATTTATGCTGGCAGGTGGTGATGACATGATATTACAAAATAAATTGGGTCTTACTAACTCTGTAGAACTTGCTAGAGAGGAAGAGCGGATTAGTAAAAAGAAAGCTTTAGATCTGTTTGATACTACTGTACTAGAGAAGTATCCTGTAGGTTCTTTTGCGCAATTAGCTGCGATACATAGATATTTGTTTGAAGATATCTATGACTTTGCAGGAAAAGTTAGGTCTGTAAATATAGCAAAAGGTAATTTCAGATTTGCGCCTGTTATGTATTTACAGGCTGCCCTTAAAAGTATAGAGAACATGCCACAGTCTACATTTGATGAAATTATTGAAAAATATGTTGAGATGAATGTAGCACATCCTTTCAGAGAAGGCAATGGAAGAAGTGCGAGAATCTGGCTAGACCTAATACTGAAACAAGAACTACATCTTGTTGTAGATTGGAGTTTTGTAGATAAAGATGATTATTTACTAGCTATGGAACGAAGCCCTATTAAAGATATTGAAATCAAGCACCTCTTAAAAAGAGCATTAACTGATTGGATAGATGATAGGGAAGTGTATATGAAAGGCATTGACCATAGTTACTACTATGAAGGGTATACCTTGTATAAAACAGAAGAGTTGTAGACTTTATCATTAATTATTTAAACAAATCAATGATTTGTACTATATAACAGAAATTATTCGTATTGTGTACATATAAAAATAAAAAACACATGAGTCTATTGACAAGCGACTTAAAATGCTATAGAATAATCTTCAGTTAGATAAAGTAAATGCGATGAACAGGTATAAAGATATAGTTAGTTGCTTTCAGAGAGCTACTGGTTGGTGCGAAGTAGTAGAACGGTTATATTGATACTCCCCTGTGAGCAGCGATGGTGAAACTAAGTAGTCATCGACGGTAGTTCCGTTATAACTGTGAGAACCAACTAGGGTGGGACCGTGTTATTGAAATGATAATGCCCCTTGATGTGCATGGCACATTGAGGGGCTTTTTTGTATCATAGGTTAATCAGTGAAGTTCTTACATTTTACGATGAGATCTGTATAAGGTATACAGTACAAGTAGACTCTATTAGAATGTTCTGATAGTTGTAAGCATAGCTTACTAGCAGTAGAATATGCGGTTGGTTGTGAACAAACCGCTACACAAGATAGAGAGAAATCTGTGATATAGTACTACTAGAACTATAGTATGTAAAATGTAAAAACCGCTATGAAACCAATACGTTACATATAACGCCCCTAGGGATGCATTGTCATCTCTGGGGGCGTTTTTCTATTCTCTGAAAGCAATTTCAGCGTCACGTACTCAAAACCACCATAGGAATGATTTTATCAAAGGTGAGATATGGAGGCCACATATTCAGTTTTCTTAGAATCATTCGTTAGAATAGAAATACGAACAGATATAGATTAATCAGAAAGAGGAACAATCATGGATAACAGAATTTATTTTTTTGATACTACACTACGCGATGGGGAACAAACACCAGGTGTGTCTCTTCAAACACCAGAAAAAGTAGAAATTGCACAAGCTCTTGTGCGCCTTGGATTAGATGTCATCGAAGCGGGTTTCCCTGCTGCATCGGAAGGTGACTTTGAAGCCGTAGCTACGATTGCTAGAGAAGTGCGTGGATGTACTATCGCAGCGCTTGCTCGATCCAATGAGAATGATGTGACGAAAGCAGCAGAAGCACTAGCAGGTGCAGAACGCAGCCGTCTGCATGTGTTTATCGCTACTAGCGATATTCATTTAGAGTATAAATTGAAAAAGACTCGTGAAGAAGTATTAGACATTGTGAAACACATCCTTGAATTTGCGAAAGGTAAATTCGATGAAATCGAGTTCTCCGCAGAAGATGCATCTCGTACAGATTTAGATTATCTATGCCGTGTCTTTGAAGTGGCTATCGAAGGTGGAGCTTCTATCTTGAATGTGCCAGATACAGTTGGTTATATGACACCAGAAGAGTTTGGCAATCGCATTCGCTACATTAAAGAGCATACGAAAGGCATCGAAAAAGCTATCATCAGTGTACACTGTCACAATGACTTAGGTCTTGCGAATGCGAACACGTTGGCAGCTATTGAAGCTGGGGCTCGTCAAGTGGAATGTACAATGAATGGTTTAGGCGAACGAGCTGGTAATGTGGCCATTGAAGAAGTCGTGATGACTATCAAAACTCGTCATGACCACTATCCATTCGATGTTCATATCGACACACCTTTGTTTACACGTACTAGCAAATTGGTAAGCAAACTTTGTGGTGTTGCCGTATCTCCTAATAAAGCTATCGTCGGAGCTAACGCCTTCGCTCATGAGTCTGGTATTCATCAACATGGTATGTTGAACAATCCAACTACCTATGAAATCATGACACCAGCTAGCGTAGGAGCCGAAAAAACGTCCATCGTATTGGGTAAACATTCTGGCCGTCATGCTTTTGAAGATCATCTAGTGAATCTAGGATTTCAATTAGAAGAAGAGCGAGTGAATGAGCTATTTGTGCAGTTTAAAGCCTTAGCAGATAAGAAAAAACAAGTCTATGATGAAGATATTTATGCCTTGGTGATGGATACTATGCATCACGAGCAGGCATTCCACGTGGTACAACACGATTACCATTCTGATCAAAACGGGTATGTTCTTGCTAGCATTCGTGTGTTAACTCCGAATGGAGAACGTATGGATGCCGCTGTTGGTGATGGCCCAGTAGATGCTTCTTTCAGAGCTATCGAGCGATTAGTGAACACACCATTTGTATTGGAAGATTTCCAAATCCGTTCCGTAACAGTGGGTAAGGATGCCCTTGGTGAGGCGGTTGTAAAAGTTAGTTATAATGGCCGTAGATTCCAAGGCCGTGGTATTAGCACAGATATTGTAAAATCTAGTGTAAACGCTTATATTAATGCAGTCAATGCTATTTATTTAGCAAAAGAATTAGAACAAGAGTTTGGAAACCAGGAGGGTTAATGTCATGGGTATGACCATAACAGAAAAAAATATGGCTCGTCACGCAGGGCTAGCAGAAGTAAAAGCAGGTCAAATGATCGAGTGTCAATTAGATTTCATTTTGATGAACGATATTACATTTCCACCAGCAAAGAAAGAGTTTGAAAAAATTGGTAAACCTGTATTTGATGCAGACCGCATTTATTTAGTGCCCGACCATTTTACACCGAATAAAGATATTAAATCCGCTACACAAGCTAAAGTGATGCGTGATTTTGTACGACAACATAAGATTACGCACTATTTTGAAGTAGGCCGTATGGGCATTGAGCACGTATTGTTGCCAGAACAAGGTTTGATTGGGCCAGGGGAAATGATCATCGGCGCTGACTCTCATACTTGTACCTATGGGGCATTGAATGCATTTGCTACTGGCGTTGGTTCTACAGATGCTGGGGTTGCTATGGCAGAAGGTAAAACTTGGTTTAAAGTGCCAGAAACTATTAAGGTTGTTCTAGAAGGAAAACCAGCAAAATGGATTTCTGGTAAAGATATTGTGTTGGACTTGATCGGTAAAATCGGTGTGGATGGCGCTCGATATAAAGCCCTTGAGTTCCATGGAACTGGCGTGCAATACATGACGATGGCAGACCGTTTGACAATCTGTAACATGGCTATCGAAGCAGGCGGTAAATGTGGCGTATTCCCCTACGATGCAGTGACAGAGGAGTACATCCAAGGTCGTATCACACGTCCTATCGAACCAATCGCAGCAGACGAAGATGCAGAGTACTGCCAAGTAGTAACCATTCAATTGGACGAATTAACACCAGTGGTGGCGTACCCACATCTTCCTTCCAATACACATTACATGAAAGACATTGTGAAAGAAGACCGCATTCAAATCGATCAAGTTATCATCGGTTCTTGTACGAATGGTCGCTTTGAAGATTTAGAAATGTGCGCAGAAATTTTTAAAGGTCGCAAGGTAGCGGACTTCGTGCGTTGCATCGTAATCCCAGGATCGCAAGATGTATATAACCAAGCTGTAAAAGCAGGCTTAATGGACATCTTTATTGAAGCAGGTTGTGCCGTAAGTACACCAACGTGTGGTCCTTGCTTAGGTGGTTACATGGGTATCATGGCAGAGGGAGAACGTACCGTGTCTACCACAAACCGTAACTTCCGTGGTCGTATGGGACACGTGGACAGTGAAGTATATTTGGCAAGTCCGTATGTGGCGGCAGCAAGTGCAGTAGCAGGGTATTTAGCAAGCCCTGAGGAGGTATAATATGGCAGACTTTCAAGGAACGATTTGGCGCTACGGCGACAATGTAGATACAGACGTAATCATCCCAGCGCGCTACTTGGCAATCGCCGATATGGCGGAATTAGCAGAACATGCTATGGAAGACATTGATACGACCTTTGCACCGAATGTGAAAGCTGGTGAAATTATGGTAGCTGGCAAAAACTTTGGTTGTGGTTCCTCTCGTGAACATGCACCAGCGGTGATTAAAGAAAAAGGTATTTCTTGTATCGTAGCAGATAGCTTTGCTCGCATTTTTTTCCGTAATGCTATCAATATCGGTTTGCCTGTGATCGAAATTGGTGAGGCTGTGGACCGTATTCAAGAAGGTCATGAAATTGCTGTGGAAATGGCTACAGGTGTTGTTCATAATGTGACAACTGGTGAAAGCTATCAGGGAACGGCACTACCACAATTTGTGCAAAATATTGCCAAAGCAGGTGGATTGGTGAATTTTGCAAAAACAAGACAAGATTAATATGACTAGGGGATATCTTAGACAACCCTAGTTAGGGTTAGCCTAGTGGCATGACCTATGATTTTGTGTGGATAATAAGATATACAAATAGGTATGAAATATATCTTAGTGTATGTAGTAGAAATGTAGAGACTTTCAGATTGAGGAATACTATGAGTGAAAAACAAATTGTCCTAATTGCTGGTGACGGCATTGGGGAAGAAATAACAAATTCGGCGCGTGCTGTGGTGGACGCAGCCTTTGCCAAAGCGGGTGTAACCGCAAACTGGATTGAGAAAAAAGCAGGTGGTGCGGCTATTGATACCTTCGGTGAACCATTGCCACAAGATACCATCGATGCATGCCAAGCAGCAGATGCTGTATTATTAGGTGCTGTAGGTGGACCTAAATGGGATGATGTAGATCCATCCATCCGTCCAGAAAAAGCCATTCTTGGTTTGCGCAAAGCATTGGGCTTGTTCTGTAACTTGCGACCAGTGAAAATCTATCCAGCATTGCGTGAATTTTCTCCGTTGAAACCAGAGTTGGTGGAAAATGTTGACTTCGTTATCGTTCGTGAATTGACGGGCGGAATCTACTTTGGGGAACGAGAAGAAGCGCAAGGAGAAGGCCCAACAGAATTTGCTTGGGACAAAGAGACCTATGCTCGTTATGAAGTAGAACGCATCATGGATGTAGCAGTAGAAACAGCACGTAAACGTTCTGGCAAAGTGGTGAGCGTAGACAAAGCTAACGTATTAGCATCTTCTCGCTTATGGCGTAAAATCGCGAAAGAAAAAGCAGAGGCCAACCCAGACATCAACATGGATTACTACTATGTAGATAATACAGCTATGCAACTCGTGACGAATCCAGGTCAATTTGATGTACTAGTAACAACAAATTTATTTGGAGATATTTTGAGCGATGAAGGAGCTGTTATCTCTGGAACCCTTGGATTGTTGCCATCTGCCTCCATTGGTACAGGCACTTCCTTGTATGAACCGATTCATGGATCTGCACCAGATATTGTAGGACAAGGCATTGCCAACCCATTAGGAACAATTTTGTCTGCTGCCATGATGTGTCGTTACTCTTTGGACTTACCAGCAGTAGCAGACAATATTGAGCAAGCAGTGACAGCTGTTCTTGATGCGGGCTATCGCACAGGTGATATGTATCGTGACGGATTTACAAAAGTGAATACACAAGGCATGACTGACGCTGTCATAGCGTACTTAAGCTAAGCTTTAATATTATATAAGGTATAAAAATCGCGGCACACTCCTCCACAAACTGATACTATCGTTAGGTTTGCTCTGGAGTATGCCGCGCTTTTTTGCATATGTTATTGTTTAGATATTGTTGATACGGTCTAGGCTAAGTGCGCTATGAGGTGGCTCTAGGAAAGAATATAAAGAAATTTATAAAAAAGCCGAGATACATCCCGGCTTACATTGCAAATAACGTATATCCATGGTGGGGAGCACCAACGATAATATACTTTGCATTTAATTTTTTGTGTACTTTTATGTATAATAGTGTACATATGTCAGTGTTGGGAACGGAAGGAGTTACTATGGCAGATGAACGAGTAACGGATTTACAGCTTGATCATGCTGTACTAGGCTATACGGGTGTACCAGGTGCTTATGCCTATGAAGTGTTACAGAATTTACTTTCAAAGTATAAAGAAAAAGGTGGATCTATAGAGGGGCAACGGATTGAGCGGTGTCAAAGTCATCGTGAGCTCGTACAGGCTGTTCATGAAGGGTGCATTGATTATGCCATATTGCCTATTGAAAACTCCATCGTGGGGGAAGTGCGAGACAGTACGGATTTAATTAAGGATAAGAATATCCATATTGTAGGGGAAGTACGTCATCGAATTAGTCATAGCTTGCTAGGTGTACCAGGAGCGACATTAGATGCTATTGAGGAAGTGTACTCTCACGAGCAAGCTCTCATGCAATGCTCTCAATTTTTGGCGACCCATAGTTCGTGGCAGTTAGGACCTATGAGTAATACAGCAGTGAGTGCCAAGTTTGTCAGTGACACTAGAGATGTAACGAAAGCATGCATCGCCAATGCATCCGCTAAAGAACTATACGGTCTCACACTATTGGCTCCAGATATTGCAAACTTTAAAGAAAACTATACAAGATTTTTCATCATTACCCATAAGGATGTGGTGATTCATAATGCACATAAACTGAGTATTATTGTGCAAACTCCGAATACGCCAGGCGCTTTGGTGAAAGTCCTTCGTGTCTTTGAAGGTCATCAACTAAATATGGTAAATATTAAGTCACGACCATCTATGCACACGCCATGGGAGTATTTTTTCTATATCGACATTGAAGGAGAAGGTCGAGAAGTAGAAGTTCAACAAGCTTTAACAGAAGTGAGAGAACTGTCTAATTACTTGCAAGTGTTAGGGCATTATAAAATCTATGATGTACTGTGAGGGTTCAATTCAAAATTTGATGACATAGAATGCTAACATAGAGATATAATGGAAGTTTTATTGCGCCCAGATATTGTAATGGTAGATCGCATAAGTGGGGTAGTTTAAAAGTTTGGTGAAGTTTGGTCTATCCCCTTGCTCATAGAAATAGAGGTATGATAGAATGTTCACATAATATATATGGAAATATATCGATATATAATATGGATGTAGTTTGTAGACGCGTTATGCAAATGTAGTGTAGGCGATCAACAATTTCTATATGAGAGTTAAGACTATTTAAATTTGAGCAAGGAGACATAGTATGAAACGAACTATTATTTCTTTTTTAGCAGGTGCGATTGTCACAGCAGCTGTCATGGGTGGTTTTTGGTACCATGATAGAGAACAGTATACACGAACGATTCCAGCTGTAAGTGTACCACCTCAACTAGTACAAGTTGCCAATGGCACACAAGGTACGACAACTCATGGCAATGTGCCACAACAAGTAACTAATGCAGCACCTCACCAAGTGCAAATTACACAGGAGAAGGCGATTGAAATTTTTAAAGCGGCCTATCCAGACTATCGCATTGAAAAAGTAAAATTTGATACCGATCATGGTCGTGCTCATTATGAAATTGATGGCGAAACAATGACTCGTGATGTAGAAATTAAAATCGATGCAATAACAGGTGAAATTTTCGCCGTAAAAGAAGATCATTAATCTAGTCATACATACAAGTTAATACTGATAGCTATCAACAATACTCGCTCTAGAGAAAAATCTCAGAAGTGAGTATTGTTTTTTTATGCAAAAATACTGTGGTTAATCATATTTAGGGTGAATAGTGATTTTTTTCATATATCAATATTTATAGTATGTTTAAATACTTATATTAACATTAGTTTATGTGAATATATGTACTCATTTTATTGTGTGTTTTATTCATGGTAGGGGCATTTACAAATCTATTGTATTCCGTATATACTTGTAGAAGTGTATAAGAAAGGAGGCGTGATATGGTACGTATGTTACCATATAAATTAGCTTCTATTGTAGGACTATTAGTCGCTGTTACATTAGGTGCATTTCTTCTTATGTATTGGTATATTAGGGTCATCGATTGAAAACATTGTATTTGCTCTTTGCATAACGAGATGAGCAGAATATGCAAATTTTTTACAAACAGCCTCATGGTTACTTGTGTATCCATGGTTAGCTATTTTTATTACCGTTGTGTTATTAAACTATATTAGTGATGCCTTACAAGACACAGGGCGTGTATAGTTTAGGAAAAGGAGGTATTATGAAACGTTGGTTAGTCTTAGCAATGACGTTGCTCGTTGCAGTAGGATTGTTGGCTGGATGCGGAAATGACTCTAGCAAGGGAGGTAAACACTTAGGTGTAGGCCTATTCTGGTTTGGTGAAACCTTGGACCCGACTCATGAGTGGGATGCATGGACATTGACTCGTATCGGTGCAGGGGAAACCTTAGCTACTGTGGATAAAGATATGAAGTTCCAACCACAATTGGCGGATTCTTGGGAAAATGTAGACCCTTTAACTTGGAAGTTCCATATTCGCGAGAATGTTAAATTCCAAAATGGCACTGTCATGACGCCAGATATGGTAAAAGCATCTATTGAAAGAACCATTGCAAACAGCAAACGCTCTAAAGAGGCTCTTAAATTAGATAGCATTACAGTAGAAGGACAAAACTTAATCTTTAAAACAACAGAACCCAATGCTCATTTATTAGCAGATTTAACAGAGCCAGCATTCGTGATTGTCAATGTAAGGGAAACAAAAGATATGGAAAATGCACCAATCTTGACAGGTCCTTACAAAATTGTGAAACATACGAAACAAGAAGAAATTCAACTGGAACAATTTAAAGAGTACTGGGGTGGTACACCAGGTCTAGAAACAATAACAGTTAAAAACTTAGAAGATCATAGCAAACGTGCTATGGCATTGCAATCTAAAGATGTAGATTTGATTCAAAAAGTAGATGGTTCTAATCGTAGCTTATTTGAAACTGGAGACTATAATTTATTAGAAGTAGCTAGTGTGCGTGCACATATGTTGCAAATCAACATGCGTGATGGTATGCCATTAGCAGATCCAAAAGTACGTGAAGCAGTTGGGTTGATGATTGACTACGATGCATTGGCGAAAGCGTTAGGAAATGGAGCCGTTCCTGGAGGTGCACCATTCCCTCCAACTGCTAATATGGGATTCGATACATTACAACATAAACAACACAAAGACTTACAAAAAGCAGATGCTTTATTGAAAGAATCAGGATACACAAAACAAGGTGATGTATATGTAAAAGATGGTAAACCGTTACAATTGACATTAGGTACTTGGGGTAAAGATACCGTGGCTTATGAAAAAATCCAAGCGGACTTAATAGAAGCTGGTGTAGCTGTTGAAATTAAACGTGTACAAGGTGCTGAAGAAACCCTTGGTACAGGTGGTACTGCCTTTGATATTGGTGAAAATAACTGGGTGACATTAGCAACAAATGATCCATTCCGTTTCTTTGTATCCTTGTTTAAGACAGATGCAAAAAACAATCGTGGCGGATACAGTAACCCACAAGTAGATGTATTAATTGATAAAATGACGAATACATTTGATCCAGCAGAGCGTAAAGCGATTACAGAAGACATTCAAAATATCTTGATTCAAGATAATGCGGCGTACTTCTTGTATTATCCAATCTCTTCTGTAGCTACGAATAAACGCGTTCATAATGCACAAGCATTCCCTATTGATTATTATTTAATTACAAAGGATATTACTGTTGACTAAGACGCCATTGTTACAAGTGGAAGATCTATCGATTGCAAGATCTATCGATTGCAAGATATTGTTAATATACTAATATCGTTTGGGATAGAATAAGAGCATATTGATATAAAAATACCTGAAGGATGTTCCTTTAGGTATTTTTAGCATATATAGATAGTTTTTATAGATACTACATATTTATATAAAAATAGATATGTGGTATGTGGTGACATGATAGGCTGTTGGTGATAGAATTAATTTCAAATCCTTGTAAAATATTTGCAAAAATGCAATAATAAATAAGTAATCATATATTGGCTATTATAAAAATATTCGATAGAATAACATCACAAGGTGCATGAATAAATATTCATATGAAGGTGAAGCAAAAGTATAAGGAGATACTATGGAACGCATTTTTAAACTACAAAATTTGAATTGTGCCAATTGCGCTAGCGTGATTGAAACAAAATTAAATCAACTAGAATCTGTTTCAGCAGCAACTTTCACGCTTGGCACCCAGCAATTGCGCATTACCTCTAGTATAGAAGATACAGATATGTTACGAGATCAAATCCAAGCGGTGTGCGATGCTACGGAAGATGGTGTAGTAGTGGTACCATTTGTGCGTGCACCTAAAAAAGCACAACAAGTAGAGGATGACCATGAGCATAATTCTAGTTTAGTGGGGATTATTATAGGCGCTATCGTGATAGTGGTAGCAGAGTTTACTAATTGGGTGCCTGAGCAATATATGATTCCATTGTTGGTGGTAACTTTTGCTATACTAGGATGGCGCATTGTATGGGCAGCAATTAAAAATTTCATGAAAGGTAAATTATTCGATGAAAACTTCTTGATGTCTGTTGCTACCATTGGTGCGTTAATCATCGGTGAATATGTAGAGGCTGTTTGGGTTATGTTGTTCTTCCAAATGGGTATTTATTTTGAGGAACGTGCTACAGAACGCAGTCGTAATGCGGTTATGGATGCAGTGGATCTTCGTCCAGAAGAAGTGCGTTTAATCGTTTGTGATGGCAGCGTGCAGGTGGTGAATCCAGAAGATGTACAAGTAGGGTCTCATATCGAAATTCGTCCTGGTGATCGTATTCCATTGGATGGACGCATAGTAGAAGGTACTACGCGTATCGATACAGCAGCGGTAACTGGTGAACCAGTTCCAGTGAGCGCTACCGTAGGTACAGAAGTGATGTCTGGGTGCATCAATGTGGATGGGCGCATTGTCTTAGAAGTAACGCATGAATTAAAAGATTCCATGGTTATGCGCATTCTTGATGCTGTGGAACATGCAGCGGCATCGAAACCAAAGATTGATCGTTTCATTACTCGTTTCTCTCGTGTATATACGCCAATCGTAGTGGCATTGGCGATTATCGTTGCCGTAGTGCCTCCTCTATTCACAGGAGAATGGCAATATTGGATTTATACAGCTTTAACATTCTTAGTAGTATCTTGCCCATGTGCTCTTGTATTGTCTGTGCCTTTGGCATTCTTCTCTGGTATCGGTGCTGGTTCTAAACAAGGTATCTTGTTCAAGGGTGGCAAGGCGATCGAGGCTATGAGCCGAGTGAAAGCGATTGCCTTCGACAAAACTGGTACTATCACAACAGGTACTTTCAATGTACAAACAGTAGAAGTAGCTAGTACTTATACAGATAATGAAGTGTTGCAATATGCAGCGGCTCTAGAAGCTGGTTCTACACACCCGATTGCTATGTCCATTGTAGAAGAAGTACAGCGTAGAGGAGTAGAGTTTACTACGGCTAAGGATGTAAAAGAAATCTCTGGTCATGGTATGGTAGGTACTGTAGAAGGCCACACCGTATTGGTTGGTAATGGTCGTTTATTAGAAACAGAACATGTAACGGTACCAACCATTGAACATGTATATGGTAGTGAAGTATTCGTGGCTATTGATGGTCAATATGTAGGCCGTATCGTCATTGCCGATGCTGTGAAAGAGGATTCTAAAGAGGCCATCCGTCGTATGAATGGAAAAGGATATCATACAGTGATGCTCACAGGTGATGTGGCATCCAGCGCGAACCATATTGCCCAAGAAGTAGGTATCCAAGGTGTGCGTGCCGAGTTATTACCACAAGATAAATTAGAAGTAGTTCAATCTCTTCGCAGCGAACATGGTTCTGTCATGTTCGTAGGTGATGGTATCAATGACGCTCCTGTGTTGACAGGTGCTGATGTAGGTGGTGCCATGGGTAGTGGTGCAGATTCTGCCATTGAAGCAGCAGACGTAGTATACATAAACTCCAACCTAGATTCCGTATGGCGTTCCTTAAGTATTGCAGAACGTACCTTGTCCATTGCATGGCAAAATATTTTCTTCGCTATTGCTATAAAAATTATTGTTATGGTGGCTGGTGTATTTGGCTTTGCAAATATGTGGGTGGCAGTTTTTGCAGATACAGGGGTATCCATTCTTTGTATCTTTAACTCTGTCCGTATTTTCTACAGTAAATAATATAAGTCCTCCTGCTAGTATGTATGCCCAACTATGTAGCAGGAGGCATTGTGATATCTTCCCCCCCCTTGCAGTTATGCAAGGCATATATCACTACATAATAACTATACACCGAACAGGACTTCGCCATTAGGCTAAGTCCTCTTTGTCGTGTAGGGACATAGTTTACCAACTCATTTTGTCCTAAAACCCTGAAAGCCAGCAGAACATAGGGACTGCTGGCTTTTGTGTATAGATCTACTTGTGTTGCTTTTAAAGTAATAGGGTGCTTTTTTATTATAGAGGTAAGATGAAAATAGGATAAAAAAATATAAATGAATACACAATCATATGTTGACAAAATAGAAAATTATAGATATAATAAACATATGAACAAACACTCAAGTGTTAAGGCAGTGTTAAAACAAACTTTAAAACAAGTAGTAAGGTTACATATTATAATTCATAAGGAGATACGATGGAACGCATTTTTACATTACAAAATTTGAACTGTGCAAATTGCGCTAGTGTCATTGAAGAAAAATTAAATCAACTAGAATCTGTGTCGGCAGCGACTTTTACAATTGGTACGAAACAATTGCGAATTACTTCTACCGTAGAAGATATGGATGCTTTGCAAGAAGAAATCCAAGCGGTTTGCGATGCCACAGAAGATGGTGTGGTAGTGGTGCCATTTGTGCGTGCTGCGAAAAACGCTAAACACGATGACCATGATCATGAACACAATGCAAGCTTATCCGCCATAATCGTCGGCGCTATCGTGATGGCAGTGGCAGAGCTTACGAATTGGGTGCCAGATCAATATATGACTCCATTGTTAATTGTAACATTTGTTGTATTAGGATGGCGTATTGTATGGGCAGCTATTAAAAATGGTATGAAAGGTAAATTCTTTGATGAGAATTTCTTGATGTCCATTGCTACTATTGGTGCTTTAATCATTGGCGAGTACGCAGAGGCTGTAGGCGTTATGTTGTTCTTCCAAGTAGGGATTTATTTTGAAGAACGTGCTACAGAGCGCAGTCGTAATGCGGTCATGGATGCCGTGGATCTTCGTCCTGAAGAAGTGCGTTTAGTTCTATGTGATGGTTCTGTAGAAGTGGTGAATCCAGAGGATGTACAAGTAGGATCTCACATCGAAATTCGCCCTGGTGATCGTATTCCGTTGGATGGTCGTGTAATAGAAGGCACTACCCGTATCGACACAGCAGCCGTAACAGGGGAACCAGTTCCAGTAAGCGCTACGGTAGGTACTGAAGTGATGTCTGGCTGTATCAATGTGGATGGTCGCATTGTGCTAGAAGTGACTCACGAATTAAAAGATTCCATGGTTATGCGCATTTTAGATGCTGTAGAAAACGCAGCAGCATCTAAACCAAAGATTGACCGTTTTATTACTCGTTTCTCTCGTGTATATACGCCAATCGTAGTGGCATTGGCCATTATCGTTGCCGTAGTACCTCCTCTATTCACAGGAGCATGGCAATATTGGATTTATACAGCCTTAACTTTCCTAGTAGTATCTTGTCCATGCGCCTTAGTATTATCTGTACCATTAGCATTCTTCTCTGGTATCGGTGCTGGTTCTCGACAAGGTATCTTGTTCAAAGGTGGTAAAGCGATTGAGGCTATGAGCCGTGTGAAAGCTATTGCATTCGATAAAACTGGTACTATCACAACTGGTACTTTCAACGTGCAAACAGTAGAAGTAGCGGGTGGCTATACAGAAAACGAAGTGTTGCAATATGCAGCAGCCTTAGAAGCTGTATCTACACATCCAATTGCCATGTCTATCGTAGAAGAAGTAGAACGTCGAGGTATAGAGTTTAATACGGCCAAGGATGTAAAAGAAATCTCCGGTCATGGTATGGTAGGCACTGTAGAAGGTCATACTGTATTAGTCGGCAATGGTCGTTTGTTGGCGAAAGAAAATGTGGCAACGCCATTGATTGATTATGTGTATGGTAGTGAAGTGTTCGTAGCCATTGACGGTCAATACGTAGGCCGTATCATCATTGCTGACGCTTTAAAAGCTGATTCTAAGGAAGCTATTCGTCGCATGAACGGCAAAGGATATCAAACAGTGATGCTTACAGGTGATGTGGCAGCGAGTGCGAAGTACATTGCTCAACAAGTAGGTATTCAAGGAGTACGTGCTGAGTTGTTACCACAAGATAAATTAGAAGTAGTACAATCTCTACGTAACGACCATGGTTCTGTTATGTTCGTAGGCGATGGCATCAACGATGCTCCTGTATTGACAGGTGCCGATGTAGGTGGTGCTATGGGTAGTGGTGCAGATTCTGCCATTGAAGCAGCAGACGTAGTATACATGAACTCTAACCTAGAGTCTGTATGGCGTTCTTTGAGTATCGCAGATCGTACCTTGTCTATTGCATGGCAAAATATATTCTTCGCTATTGCTATAAAAATTATCGTTATGGTAGCAGGCGTATTTGGTTTTGCCAACATGTGGGTAGCTATCTTTGCAGATACAGGGGTATCCATTCTTTGTATCTTGAATTCTATCCGTATTTTCTACAGTAAATAATATAAGTCCTCCTGCTAGCATGTACGCCCTACTATGTAGCAGGAGGCATTGTGATATCTTCCCCCCCTTTTGTAGTTATACAAGGCATATATCACTACAAAATAACTATACAGCAAAGAGGACTTGGTCATGAGGCTAGGTCCTCTTTGTCGTGTAGGGACATAGTCTACCGATTCATTTTGCTTTATCATCCACCAATGTATGTACTCCTATACAGTGATTGAGTGGAAACAGTGAAACGTTTAGAAACTTTTACAAGAAATCATAAAAAAATTGACGAATTGGTCTCGATTGATTAAGATAAAGGGTAGGGTTATTAAGACGTTAAGGAGGTGTCACATGTTAACGGTACACAAACACGTAGAGGGGGAATTGTTTACAGATTCCACTGTACAAGATGCTACAAAAGGTTCATGGATAAATTTGGTGAACCCAGACCCCGATGAGTTGGCTATCGTCAATATGATGACACAGATTCCAACGGACGTACTGAAAGCAGCTTTGGATACGGAAGAACGGTCTCACGTAGAAATTGAAGATGAATATATCTTTGTCGTTATTAATATTCCAGTGCTACGCGGATCTGACGTATATGATGCGGTACCATTAGGTATTTTTGTAACAGAAGATTTTTTCATTACTGTGTGTTTAGAAGAAGCAGAAGTGCTCTATCCATTCTTGAGCAATCAGATGCCGACGTTCTATACCTACAAAAAGACACGGTTTTTATTCCAAATCATGTATCGTACAGCTGTCTTGTACCTACGATATTTACAACAAATTGATCGCCGTACCGATGATATTGAAAAGAAACTGCGCCATACAACACGTAATAAAGATTTGTTCCAACTCTTGGAGTTGCAAAAGTCTATGACGTACTTTACCTCTGCTTTGCGTGGTAATGGAACAGTGATGGAACGCATTTTGCGGATTCGTCGTCATGATGATGTACGATACTTACTAAAAATGTATGAAGAAGATGAAGATCTATTAGAAGATGTGATTATCGAAAACAAGCAGGCCGTGGAAATGGTTGAAATGTATTCCAATATTTTGATGAATATGATGAATGCCTTCACATCTATCATTTCTAATAATTTGAACTTGGTTATGAAGTTGTTGGCAGCCATGACGATTATGTTAGCGGTGCCAACGGCAATCTTTAGCTTGTGGGGTATCAATGTGCCAGTTCCATTTGCAGAGACTCCATATGGTTTTGAGTATGTGATTGGTATTGGTATTAGTTTTGCCGCACTGGCAGGCTATTGGCTTTGGAAAAACGATTTCTTTTAGTAGTACTATACATGACAGAACACACCTGAGGGAGAGACCTTTAGGTGTGTTTTTCTATGTTATGATTCAGGTTATTTATGAAAGTTTTTTATGATCTGTTTTTAGTGCAATAATATTATGCAAAACGAATAAAAATTAAATGTAGATATTTATTTAGCTGCACTAATTGTTTTCGTAGGAAGAA
>CAUSMY010000013.1:0-16961 GCA_963533015.1 uncultured Veillonella sp. | reverse complement strand
TAGATATGTCTACAGGTTCTTTGGGCCAAGGGATTTCTGCAGCTTGTGGTATGGCATTAGCAGGGAAAATTGATGGAGCATCGTACCGTGTATATTCCGTTTTAGGAGATGGAGAAATAGAAGAAGGACAAGTATGGGAAGCAGCTATGTTTGCAGCGCATTACAAATTGTCTAACTTAACGGCGTTCGTAGATTTTAATGGATTGCAAATCGATGGAGACATTACGAAAGTTATGAGTCCATTGCCAATTGATGAAAAGTTCAAAGCCTTCGGTTGGCATGTTATTGTTGTAGATGGACATGATGTAGAGGCATTGCATGCGGCTATTACAGAAGCAAAAGCAACGACAGATAAACCAACTATGGTGATTATGAATACTATAAAAGGCAAAGGTGTACAAGCTATGGAAGGCCAAGCAGGTTGGCATGGTAAAGCACCATCACAAGAAGAATGTGATCAATTTGTTGCTGAATTGTTGGAGGTGTAATCATGGGAAAAGCGACTCGTGAAGCATATGGTACAGCGTTAGTTAAAGTAGGCGCTACGAACAAAGATGTTGTTGTATTAGATGCAGATTTATCAAAATCTACAAAAACTGATGAATTTAAAAAAGTATACCCTGAGCGATTCTTCAATGTAGGGATTGCAGAGCAAAATTTAATTTCTGTGGGTGCTGGTTTAGCGGCAGCAGGAAAAGTTCCTTTCGTATCTTCCTTTGCTATGTTTGCTACAGGGCGTGCTTTTGAACAAGTGCGTAATGCTGTATGCTACCCTAAATTAAATGTAAAGGTATGTGCAACTCATGCTGGTATTACAGTGGGTGAAGACGGTGCGACCCATCAAAGTTTAGAAGATATTTCTTGCATGCGTACAGTGCCTAATATGACGGTAGTAGTACCGGCTGATGCAGCAGAAACAGAAGCAGTGATTACATGGGCAGCTGAGTATAAAGGTCCTGTATATGTACGATTAGGCCGCGCTAGTGTAGAAGATGTAACGCCAGAAGGATACACATTTGTACCAGGTAAGTCACAGCAATTACGGGACGGCAAGGAAGCTACCATCATTGCATGTGGTGCCTTAGTAGGTCCAGCTGTGGAAGCAGCGCAGCAGCTAGAAGCAGAAGGTATTTCTGTGCGAGTTATCAACATGGCTTCTATTAAGCCAATTGATATAGATGCAATTGTAGCAGCAGCGAAAGAAACGGGATTAATTATTACAGCTGAAGAACATAATATTATCGGTGGCTTAGGCAGTGCTGTGGCAGAAGTGGTAGTAAAAGAAGCTCCAGTACCTATGGAATTTGTAGGTGTTAAAGATACGTTTGGTGAATCTGGTACACCAAAAGAGTTGATGACTAAATATGGCTTAACGGCTGCTGACATTGTGGCTGCTACAAAACGCGGTATAGCGAGAAAATAGAAGGGAAGGATAAAATGATTGAATTTAGAAATGTCCATAAAGTCTATGATAATGGTTCAGTCGCTTTAGAGGACGTATCCATTCATATTGAAAAAGGAGAATTTGTACTAGTTTGTGGACACTCTGGTGCAGGTAAATCCACATTTATTAAACTTCTTTCACATGAGGTAAAACCTGATTCTGGAACGGTTTTTGTAAATGATGTAGATGTAACGCGTATCAAGTCGAGCAAAGTACCATATTTGCGTAGAAAACTAGGTATTGTTTTCCAAGATTTCCGCTTATTGCCATCTAAAACAGTATTTGAAAATGTTGCATTTGCCTTGGAAGTTATTGAAGAAAAACCAAAAGTTATTAAAGATAAAGTGTTGAATGTTCTTGATTTAGTTGGACTTAGTGATAAAGCTAACGATTTACCACAAGATCTAAGTGGTGGTGAGCAACAACGTGTCGCTATTGCTAGAGCTATTGTCAACAAACCATTAGTACTCATTGCGGATGAGCCTACAGGAAACTTGGATCCTCAAACGAGTCGTGATATTTCTGACTTATTCAAAGCGATTAATAATTCTGGCACAACGGTTGTCATGGTGACTCATGATATGGATATGGTGTCATATTTGAATAAACGCGTAATTGCCTTAGAAAATGGCCGTGTAGTGAGTGATCAAATGAGAGGTGCCGAATTCCATGAAAATTAGAACATTTATCTATTTTATAAAAGAAGCCATTAAGTCTATGCGACGTAATGGATTGATGTCATTGGCATCTATTTCCACAGTGGCATTGTCATTGTTTATTTTAGGTGTATTTGCTTGTGGGGTAGTGAATTTAAATAATTTAGCATCCCATTTAGAAAGCCAAGTACAAATTAGTATCTATTTGAAAGATAATTTAACAACACCACAAGTGATGGAATTAGGCAAAAAACTAAAAGCCTTACCAGACTTAAAGGAAATTGAATTTGTTACCAAAGATGAAGCGATGAAACGCTTTAAAGAACGTTTGGGAGAACAACAACAATTAGTGGACTCTCTAGATGGACATAATCCACTACCTACATCATATGTGTTGACGTTCAATACTCCAGATCAAGTTAAATCTACAGCAGAATTAGTTTCTAAATATCCTGAAGTAGAGAGTGCTCATTATGGACAAGATGTAATTGAGCAAATTTTTGAAGTGACAAAGATTATTCGTATCGGTGGAATTATCTTGATTGGCTTCTTAGCGGGTGCAACATTATTTATTATTTCCAATACAATTCGTTTGACTGTGTTCGCGCGTCGTAAAGAAATTGGAATCATGAAATATGTGGGTGCTACGAATGGATTTATCCGTTGGCCATTCTTATTAGAAGGTATGTTCTTAGGTGCTATTGGTGGTATCATTGCAGGCCTTGCTACATGGCAGTTCTATCAATATGTGACGGCTCAAGTAGTTGCTAACTTTGCATTTATGCCATTGGTACCATTAATGCCATTTATTTATCAGCTATCTGGTGGATTAGTAGGTGTTGGTATTATTGTGGGTGCTATCGGTAGTACTATTTCGTTAAAACAATATATGAAAGTGTAGGAACTCATGGATAGAAAAACAGTTAAACTAGTGGCTGGTTTACTATGCGGTTCTCTTATGATGGCTACACCGTATTGGTATCATGCAGAAGACGAAGACTTGACGAATCAATTGTCAAATATTCAACAACAGATGACAGATGAAGCGAATAAAAAGTCGGAAGCAGAAAAAACCATTGGTACCGTATATGAACAGTTACATGCTATACAAATTGAATTAGATGCAGCCACAGCTGAATTAAAGCAAGTTCAAGCTGACCGTATTAAATTGGACCAAGAGATCACAAAAACGGAAGCAGAATTAAAAGCGGCGCAAGATAAACTTCAAGCTCGAGAAAAAGTATTCTATAAACGAGTGCGTGACATTTATATTAATGGTCGACTTAGTTATCTAGATGTGGTGATTGGTTCTAAAGACTTTAGTGATTTTGCAAATCGTATGGAGATGTTAAAACGCATTCTTCATTCCGATACAGAATTAATCAATACAATTAAGGTAGAGCGAGAAGAAATTGCTAGTAAAAAAGCAAAGCTTGAAGAAGATCGTGCCAAAGTATTGGAACTTGAAAAAGTAAAACAAGAAAAAGAAGATCTTATCAATAAGAAAAAAGCAGAACGTCAAGCTGTATTAGAAAAAGCTATGAATGACCGTGATACAGCTGAACGGGCGTATAATGAATTAATGGCTTCCTCTGCAAGTATTACAGCGATGTTACAACAACGTGCGGCAGAACGTGCAGCAGCGGCTAATGCAGCTGGTAGTTCTGGCGGTGGTGGCTCATCAGAAGCTACTACATGGGTACAAGGTACAGGACAATTAGCAGCTCCTGTTAACGCTCCGATTACGTCTAATTTCGGTTGGCGTATCCATCCAATCTACGGTACAAGTCGTTTACATGCGGGCACTGACTTCGGTGTTGACGAAGGTACACCAGTACATGCCGCTGATGGTGGTGTTGTAGTTGAAGCAGGTTGGATCAGTGGGTATGGTTACACCGTTATCATTGACCATGGCAATGGCATGTCTACCTTATATGCTCATAATAGTGAAGTCGCAGTCAGTGCGGGTCAAACTGTTTCTAAAGGTCAAGTAGTATCCTACTCGGGTAATACAGGTGGATCTACTGGTCCGCATCTTCATTTTGAAGTGCGTATCAATGGTGAGCCTCATGATCCAATGGGATACTTATAGAGGCTGCCATGAAAGAACAAGAGACAAATTCATCTTGGAACGATGTAAATGAATATACGGGGGCACCTATGCCTCCGTATCCTCATACTAATGAGGGAATGGGACTAGCAAACAAGGTATCACAATGGAGTAAGGTAAAGCTTATTGCACTTGGTGTTGTTATAGCAATTGCGTCTTCACTCATGGTTCTAACAGCTTTTTTCTGGTATATTTCAGGATCTCCCTTAGGGTTTGCAAAATTTTCCTATACGTACTTTTTAACTACACGAATGGCCATGGATGAGCCACCTAAAGAAGAACTCTTTTTAGGCATGTTAAAAGGCTTAGTAAAGGGGACGAATGATAAGCATACCTCCTATTTGGATCAAGAAGAAATGAAAGAATTGGAGATGCATACTTCTTCTACCTATAGTGGAATTGGTCTGCTTCTAGATGTATCGGAAGAGAACAAGCTCAAAGTTGGCGCTACGATGGAAGGCCAACCAGCGGAGGCTGCTGGGTTGCAAAAGGGTGATGAAATCATTGCCATCGACGGAGTGCCAGTCTCAGAAATTAAACGAGAAGAGGCAGCAACGCATATTCGAGGCGAGGCAGGTACATTTGTGGTGCTTCGTATTGTACGTGACGGTGAAACTCAGGATGTTAAGATTGAGCGAAAAACGATTGTTATGCCTACTGTTAAAAGTCGTATGGTAGAACCAGGTGTTGGGTATATTCGCATATCTCAGTTTGCAGAAAAAACAGTAGGAGAGTTTCAAACTGCCTACGAAGAGTTACTTTCACAAGGAATGGAACGGTTAATTCTTGATCTCAGAGATAACCCAGGTGGTTTATTAACAACGGCACAAGGGATCGGTCAATATGTGGTTCCGAAGGGGCCAATTGTGACAGTAAAAACACGACATAGTACGCCTAAAATGTATATGTCTGATGGAGAGCACAAACAGTTGCCATTAGTTGTGCTGATTAATGGCAATTCAGCGAGCGCTTCTGAAATTATTGCTGGTGCTGTACAAGATACCAAATCAGGTACTATTGTTGGTACTAAGAGTTATGGAAAAGGTACAGTACAAAGTGTTATACAAGGTTTAAATGGAGAAGGTTTAAAGATTACTATTGCTCGCTATCACACACCAAATGATAGAGTGATTGATGGTATTGGTATTGAACCAGACGAATTAGTAGAGCCGTCCAAAGTAAATCCAAAACAAGATGTGCAATTGGATCGAGCTTTAGAAATTGTAAAAACTCTATGATATAGCGGCTTCGGCCGCTCTATCTATAGGGCTAGAGGATAAAAATATGTTTATAGATCGTGCCCGTATATTAGTGAAAGCGGGAGATGGCGGTAACGGTATGAGTAGTTTCCGTCGAGAAAAATATGTGCCACAAGGGGGACCGAATGGTGGCGATGGCGGCAAAGGTGCTGACATCATTTTAAAAGCTGACAGAAATATCAATACATTGGTTGATTTTAGATATAAACGTCAATTCAAAGGCGATACTGGTGGTGCTGGACAAAGTGCCAACAAGCATGGCCGTGGCGCTGAAAATTTAATTGTCTCTGTTCCTTTGGGAACAACGGTAACAGATGAAGAATCTGGTAAATTAATGGCGGACTTAGTGGAAGATGGACAAACTTACATGGTTGCCAAAGGTGGTCGAGGTGGCCGTGGTAACGCGCGCTTTCAAACAAGTGCTAACCGTGTACCAACGTTTGCTGAAAAAGGGGAACCAGGTGAAGAACGTTGGTTAAACCTTGAATTAAAAGTGTTAGCTGATGTGGGATTATTGGGGTACCCAAGCGTGGGTAAATCCTCTATTATCCGCAAAGTGTCTTCTGCAAAACCAGAAGTGGCTGCGTACCACTTTACTACCTTAACTCCAGTATTAGGGGTAGTCTCTGTAGCACCAGGTAAAAGCTTCGTTATGGCAGATATTCCAGGTTTGATTGAAGGGGCTAGTGAAGGCATTGGCTTAGGACATTCCTTCTTGCGCCATGTAGAACGTAGTAATATTTTGCTCCATGTATTGGATGTATCTGGATTAGAAGGCCGTGACCCTATTGAAGACTTTCATAAAATTAATGAAGAGTTAGCCAAATATAGCGAAAAATTAAGCAAGAAAAAACAATTAATTGTATTGAACAAAACGGACTTGTTACAAGATGAAGAAACGTTGCCAAGAGTGACAAAATACTTTGCAGATCAAGACTATGAAGTATTTGCGGTGAATGCATTGACTGGAGAAGGGTTGCCATCATTAGTAGAACGTGCATGGTATTATGTTGAAAATTACGTGCCAGAGCCAGAAGTGGTGGATGACACTGTATACTATGAAGCAAAACCTGATACTGACTTCGTCATTACTCGTGGCGATGATGCATCCTATATAATCAGCGGCTCTCGTATTGAGAAATTGGTGGCTATGACAAATCTTGATGATGAACAAGCATTGCGAAGATTCCAAAAAATTTGGCGATACATGGATTTAGATGCGGAATTGAAAAAACGTGGTATCCAAGATGGAGATGAAGTAGTTATCGGTGAACAGCGATTTACATTCCATGATTAGGAGATAGAATGACAGGAAAACAAAAACGATATTTGCGTGCTTTGGCCAGTACTATGCCAGCAGTGGTTATGATTGGTAAAGGAGGATTGGAAAATCCAGTTATCGACAGTGCAAGAGCAGCCATAACAAAGCGTGAATTAATTAAAGTAAAAGTATTAAATAACTGCTTAGAAGACCCAAAAGAAATTTTGCCAGATTTAGCAGATATGTTAGGCGCAGAATTAGTACAAATTATTGGACATAATGGTGTGTTGTACAAAAAAGCAAAAGATCCAAAAATTGAGTTGCCAAGATAATCAATTTAGATGAGGTGAAGCGATGAGAGAAGAGTTACGACAGGCGAAACGTGTGATTGTCAAAGTAGGGACAAGTTCACTAACGCATGCAAATGGACGAATTAATATTGATAAAATGGAAGTATTAGTCCGCCAAATTTGTAATTTAGCCAATGCAGGGAAAGAAATGATTTTAGTTTCTTCTGGGGCTACTGCCGCAGGTCTTCCCTCATTGGGATTTACATCTAGGCCTGATGATATTGCCTTGAAACAAGCAGCTGCTTCTGTGGGACAAGGGATTTTACTACATATGTATGAAAAACTATTTGCTGAGTATGGACATACAGTAGGACAAATTTTGGTAACACGGGAAGATACGGTAAAATGCAGTCATTATCTAAATTTAAGGAATACATTGATGGCCCTCATTGGATTAGGTGTGATTCCTATTATTAATGAAAATGATGTGGTGGCTATTGATGAATTTAAAATTGGTGATAATGATACATTATCTGCTAATATTGCCAGTATTATTGATGCAGATGCATTGATTATTTTATCTGATATCGAAGGGTTATATACGGCTAATCCATCTACGGATTCAAATGCTACATTAATCCACGAAGTAGAGGTATTAACCCCCTATATTTATGAAATTTCAGGTGGTGCTGGTTCCTCTTTAGGTACAGGTGGTATGTATACAAAGATACAAGCTGCTCATATTGCGACAAATTCTGGTGTTCATATGGTGATTGCCTCTGGGGATCATTCAGATAGCATTAAAGCCATTATGAATGGAGAAGAACGAGGGACGCACTTCTGGCCTCACCGTGATGTACCACAAATTAAAAAGCGGTGGATGGCATTTGGTACACGTTTGCAAGGTACCATTCATGTAGATAAGGGATGCCGTGATGCATTACTTACCAATGGATCTAGTATTTTGCCAGTAGGTATCCTATCTGGTGAGGGACAATTTGAAGAAGGGGACACCATATCTATCGTTCATGATGGAGAGGAAATTGCCCGCGGTATTGTGAACTTTAATCTATCCGATTTGCTTAAGATTAAAGGTCATAAATCACAGGATATTCCTAGTATACTAGGCGTTCGTGATACCTATCATGTAGTGGTGCATCGAGATAACTTAGTTGTCTTACGACAGGAGTAAATTATGAATCCATATACTGCATATTTTGAAAGTTTAGGTAAAGCAGCACGGTCAGCTTCTATGGCAGGACAAGTGCTAAGTTCAGAAGATAAAAATCGTATCTTAGAACAGATTGCTTGTGATTTGGAAACTGCAATCCCAACTATTTTGGAAGCGAACACTATAGATTGTTCCCAAGCTAAAGAGAATGGAGTGCCTTCTGTAATGATGGATCGCCTTCGTTTGACAAAAGAACGTATTGAGGGTATTTGTGAGGGGGTTCGTCAGGTTGCTAACTTAGAAGACCCAATTGGTACTGTCTTAGAAAGTAGAACTTTAGACAATGGATTGCGTATTGAAAAGCGACAAATTCCTATTGGTGTCATTGGTATGATCTATGAAGCACGTCCTAATGTAACCGTTGATGCAGCTGCCTTAGCCATTAAGACCGGCAATGCCATCATTCTTCGTGGTGGTAAAGAAGCATACCACACAAGTGAAGCGACGGTACGTATTATGCAAGGTTCCTTAGAGCGGTGTGGAGCCCCTAAAGAGCTGGTTCAATTAGTGTCTATTCTTGAGCGAGAAGCTGTAGGTGAATTCTTAGCACAACGTAAATGGATTGATGTAATGATTCCACGTGGTGGAGCAGGATTGATTCAATTTGTAGTGAATAATAGTAAAATTCCTGTTATAGAAACAGGGAGCGGTGTTGTTCATGGCTATGTGGATGCCACTGCAGATGAAACGATGGCATTACAGGTATTGGAAAATGCAAAATTGTCGCGACCATCTGTATGTAATGCGATGGAAACGATTCTATTGCATGAAGCAAGATATCAAGACTTAGGGCCTAAGATTGTATCTATGTTAGAAGAAAAAGGCGTTGCCATCTATGGGGATGCACAAATTCAAAGCTTATCTTCTCAGGTGAAACCTGCCACAGAGAATAATTGGTCTACAGAATATAATGACTATGTTGTGAACTTTAAAGTAGTATCTTCCATTGATGATGCCATTGCTCATATCAATACATTTGGTACAAAACACTCTGAAATGATTATTACAGAAAACCCAGTAGAGGCAGAGAGATTTATGAACCTAGTGGATGCTTCTACAGTCTATGTGAATGCATCTACGCGATTTACAGATGGATTTGAATTTGGCTTAGGAGCTGAAATTGGCATTAGTACACAAAAACTGCATGCTCGTGGACCAATGGGGTTAGATGCCTTAACAAGTTATAAATATTTTGTCTATGGCCATGGGCAGGTACGATGAAACTAGTGCATATAAAAGCATACTTTCAGTATATGAAATCGCCTAAAGGCGCTTATGAATGGAAGTACTATGGCCTTGTATTAGCTATAATTTTCATGGTATCTCTAGTGTGCGTAGGGGCGTGGTTACATGGTAGATAAGAAAAAGAGAATCGGCATTTTGGGGGGCACCTTTAATCCTATTCATTTAGGACATTTGATGATTGCAGAAATGGCGTTAGAAGCATTTTGTTTAAATAGAGTTATTTTTGTGCCAGCAAAAGAACCTCCGCATAAGGAGACTGATGTAATTGATGCAAAGCATCGATTGGATATGGTACAAGTAGCAGTATTGGATAATCCTAATTTTGTGGTATCTGATGTGGAGATGAAACGTGACGGTAAGTCCTATACTATTGATACACTGCGTTATTTTCGTGAGGTATATGGAGAGAATACGGAATTTTTCTTTATTGCTGGTACTGATACAATACAGAGCTTACCCTCTTGGAAATATATTGAAGACCTATTGGATATATGCGAGTTTATTGGTGCTATTCGGCCTGGTGCTACTGATGATATAGGTGAGACTATTGAATGGTTTGGTCAACGTGGCAGTCGAATTCATATCTTAGAAGTACCTGAAATGAAATTATCGGCTACAGATCTTCGCTATCGTTTGCGACATGGATTATCCACAAGATATATGCTACCACGATTGGTATATCAATATATTAAGGACCATAAGATGTATGGTGTATAAATTTGATTCTCTGTAGTATATGCTCTAGTGGTAGTTAATAGTGGTGCATATGTACTTAGATCATGAAGTTAATGCAAAGCTTTAGATACATAGAAAGGTATAGATTTGTGATACAAACTATAACAATAGAAAAAGCAACAGAACATGTAAAAGGAAAATTGTCACCTAAACGTTTTACACATACATTAGGTGTAGTGGAAATGGCGAAAAAGTTAGCAAGAATGTATCATATCGATGAAACACAAGTGCACATGGCTGCATTATTACATGATGTGATGAAAGAATCACCATTACAGGAGATGCAAGACATAGTGAAAGAGGGGCATATAGAAGTAGACCAGGAGATGTTGAACAATGGAGCACTCTTACATGGTCCAGCAGGAGCTGCCTATGCAAAGTTACGTCTTCACATTACGGATGTAAAAATTTGTGAAGCAATTCGCGTACATACATTAGGTAGTACTTCTATGAGTACCTTAGATAAGATTATATTTTTAGCTGACTATATTGAGCCTAATCGTAACTTTCCTGGTGTAGACGAATTGAGGCAGTTGGCATTTATAGATTTAAACCGAGCAGTTGTATCAGCCTATGATGGGACAATTCGACATTTGTTAGATCTTGGTCTTACTATACATGTAGATACAATTCGAGGTAGAAATAGTGTACTCCTAGAAAGGTCGGAATCATAAATGAAAGAACAAAGACGACATAAGGTGCGACCAAAGCGTAAATCAATGCGTTGGGGACGTATACTTATTGCTCTAGTAGTAGCAATCGCTTTGGTAGGAGCGCTAATCATCGGTATACGAAGTCTACTAGGAGTTGCTAGTTCAACAGATACAAGTAATAATGAAATACAAAATTTACCGGCTGTTAATGCTACGGCCTCTGTAGATTTGAACTCAATTAAAACTTCCTATATGCTTATTGTTGGTGTAGACTCCAGTCAACCGCAACAAGCAGATGCTATCTACTTGGTAGCTTTTAATATGGATGCAAAGACAATGCAGATTATTGGGATTCCTAGTAATAGCAAAATTATAAATCGTCATAATGATGAACCTCAACAGATTAATACTATGTATACGCAGGGAGGATTAGAGTTAACAAAAGCAGTGGTGGAGGATATGTTTCATATTACGATTCCCTACTATGCAGTAGTAGATCGTAATAGCTTTCATTCGATGCTAGAGATATTTGGGACGCCTAGCTTGTATGTAGAGAAATCTATGGTTCATCGTGATGATACAACGGGGCAAATCGACATCAATATTCACCAAGGATATCAAGATTTGACCAGTGAAACAGCTTATGGGTATATGCGCTATTTAGATGATGGTACTAATACCTTAACTAGAACAATGCATCAAGAACGATTGCTAAAGGCTATTTTTGAGCGAGAAAGAAATCATGTTAGTCTAGGAACCGCTTTCCGTGTGTGGCGACAATGGAGCCATATGAGTACTAACGTAAGCACTTGGGATGGGATTCGATTGTTAACTAAAGTAGTAGATTTCCCAAAAGAAAAAGTTCGTTGGTATATTCTGCCAGGATCACCGGAGACTATTAAAGGGGTTGACTATTGGAATGTAGATCCTATCGAGTTACAACAATTGGTAGGAACCACAGTAGGAGATATCCCTATTGATGGAGAGGTGACACCTGTTATAGGAGAGCCACCGAAACATGATGATAAGAATCCACAAGATGATATACAACGGAAAAATGAAGATGGTGTGACTACAGAGCCAGGAAGTCCCACAAGTAGATAAGGAGTTAGAATGAAAAAGAAGCAAGAAATTTTAGAGGTAGTAAAAGTTTTAGCCCAAGCAGGATACGATAAAAAAGGTGAAGATATTTCCATTATGGATATGGAAGGACTAACCATGCTAGGAGATTACTTTTTAGTGGTATCCGCCAACAATATCAAACATTCCCAAAGTGTAGCGGATGCTATTGAAGATGTGGGAGCAGAACAGGGGATGACTGTATTACATCGCGAAGGTTATCGTGAGGGAGATTGGATTCTTCTTGATTTTGGTGATATTATCTGCCATGTATTTTCAGGAGAATATCGTCACTTCTATGGACTAGAAGAATTATGGAAGGATGCACCGAGAGAATCCTTTGAAGGAGTCTAATATGGCAACAAGCTTATCAGAAAATACAATTGCAACCTTAAAAGTACTTCGCCAAAGTGAGCAAGGCTCTTTCTTAGATGGACAAACGGGAAATACGAATGATGATATTCTATTGCATAAAGATCAACAAACTAGTGAAGTAGTCATAGGTGAGGAAGTCACAGTATTTCTATACAAAGATCCAAAGGGCCGCTTAACTGCGAGTATGCGTTTGCCAGCTATGAAAGAAGGGCAAATTGGATATGTTGAGGTCATTAATACAACAAACTTTGGTTGCTTCGTAGAAGTAGGAACAGAGCGTGGAATTTTTATGCCTCATGCAGAAATGCGTGGTCGGCCACAAAATGGTGAACGAGTTTGGGTACGACTATATAGTGATAAATCGGGACGTTTAGCTGTATCTATGGATGTGGATGACGCAATGCGTCGAGCTTCTAAACCGGCTACAGACGCTAAAATTGGTAACTCCGTGAAAGGTGCCATTTATAATATGACATCAGAAGGGGCATTTTTAATTACACCAGAGCGTTGGATTGCTTTTATGCATCGTAGTGAAATGACAAGAAGTTTGAAGGTGGGCGAAATGATAGAAGGTCGAATTACTTTCAAACGTGACGATGGACGTATTAATATTTCAATGCGCCCTGTCAAAGAAGAAGCGTTGGCTACGGATGGAGCCTACATCATGACCTATTTAGGTGGCCGACATGGTCGTATGCCCTATGGTGATACTACGTCAGCTCCGATTATCAAAGATAAATTTAACATTAGTAAAGCTGCGTTTAAACGGGCCCTAGGACATCTGATGAAAGCTGGATTGATTGTGCAAGAAGATGGTTGGACTGTATTGACTGATAAAGGAAAAGCCATCGTAGCAGAGGCAGAGCAAGTTACATCTGATGCAGCTGAATAAGGAGGCTACACGATGAAAATTGTAGTAGTAGGAGCTGGCAAAGTAGGATATTCCTTAGCACAGCGTTTAGTACAAGATGAACATGATGTATATGTGATTGAAAAAAGCCCAGAGCGTATTAAAAATCTGGAAAATAATCTCGATGTGTATCTAGTGCAAGGAAATGGTAGTAGCATCTCGTTGTTACAAGAAATCGGTGTTGAAGATATTGGGATGTTAATTGCAGTTACTGATTTAGACGAAGTCAACATATTAGCTTGTATGATAGGGAAGGCAGCAGGTATCCCTAAAACAATTGCTCGCGTACGGGATAATGAATATGAAAGTAATATCAATGCATCTATTCGAGAACGATTAGGGATTGATCTGTTTATTAATCCAGAAATGGTAACGGCCCGTGAGATTTATAAAATCTTAAAGACACCGGCAGCTCTTGATGTGGAAGATTTTGCTAGTGGTGCTGTGCGACTGGCAGAATTTAAAATCAGAAATAATCTGGATATTACAGGGATTCCCTTGCATTCCTTAACATTGCCTTCTAATGTTCTTGTTGTAGGTATCATGCGTGGTGGAGAGATGATTATTCCTCACGGTAAAAGTACGTTAGAATATAGAGATAATGTATTTTTTCTTGGTGCTAAGGACAGCATTGGAGAAGTAGAGGAATGGCTACATGAAACGAGCCGACCAACACAACGAGTAGTTATTATTGGCGCAGGTTTGATTGGACGTAACTTGACACTTCTTTTGGAAAAAGATGGCTATGATGTGAAGGTCATTGACAAAAATTTAGATCGTTGTGAGCAATTAGCAGCGCAAGTTGATCGATCCATTGTCATTCATGGTGATGGTACAGATATTGACTTATTAGAAGCAGAAGAAATCAGCGATAATGATGTGATTATTTGTTTGACAGATGATGATAAATTAAACCTCTTGGTAGCTTTGTTGGCGAAGCATTTAGGTGTTCCTAAAGCCTTTGTACGAGTTGGTCGATTAGAATACATTACCTTGATGGAACAAGTTGGTATTGATGTAGCGTTTTCACCTCGTCTATTAACATCTGGTCAAATTCTAAGGTTGATTCGGGAAGGGGAAAATTTAATTAATATATCTACCTTTGAAGGCTCTAAGGCAGAGGCTGTGGAGATTGAAATTACTGCGACTTCCTCTTTGATGAACCAGTATTTAAAAGATCTAAGATTTCCAGGTAAAGCCTTGGTTGGTGCTGTCGTAAGGGATGAACATACAATAGTACCTAAAGGAGATACGTTACTATTAGAAGGCGATCACATTGTTATTTTTACATTACCTGAACATGTAAATGCTTTACTTTCCTATGTAAGTGATTAAGGAATTAAGAAGAAGAAAGGAGACTGACTATGCGCATTCAAACTATTATGCGTGTTGTAGGCCAAGTTTTATTTGTTTTAGCTGCATTCATCTTAATTCCTTTTTTCTTTGGTCTTTTAGATGAAAGGGTTCCATATTATTCTTTCCCTGTCACTTCTTTGATGACTGGAGTATTAGGCTTACTATTATATCGATTTGGTACGAAATCGAATACCTATAGTTTGCGGGATGGATTTTTAGTAGTTAGTTCCACATGGATATTAGCATCAATTTTTGCGGCCTTGCCATACTATTTGAGTGGTATCTTTGATAGTTATATTGAAGCTTTATTTGAAGCAGTGTCAGGTATTACCACTACTGGTGGAACTATGATTGATGATGTAAGTGCATTACCAAGAGCGTTTATTCTTTGGCGCGGACTTACTAATTGGATCGGTGGTATGGGGATGATTGTATTAGTTCTCTCCTTCCTTCGTAACTTAGGAACTGGGATGGCATCATTAGTTGAGGCAGAAGCATCTGTTCCACGACCAGGCATTGTGCTACCTAGAATACGTTCTGTAGCAGGAAACTTATTGCGTATTTATCTCGTTTTTACTACTGTATGCACCCTATTGTTATGGGGGGCAGGAGTAGGTGTATTCGAAGCTATTAATTTAACTTTCTCCACGGTTGCTACTGGTGGATTTGCGCCTATGACTGGAAGTCTTTTCAGGTATGCAGACTCCTATGCAGTCTGTATTATACTTACGGTATTTATGATACTGGCAGGTGGTAATTTTGCGGTGTATCAATCTGTATGGCAACGTGGTATCAAAGAGATTTGGCGTGATTATGAATATCGCATATATTTGATAACTTTAAGTATTGGTTCTACACTGGTGCTAATTTCTTTGGCAGTAGATGAAGGCCGTATAGTGGGAACACATTTTTCAGATGCTATATTTACCCTTGTTTCTATGCAGACGGGAACGGGATTTTCCATTGTTGACTATAACTTATGGCCAAGTTTAGGTCAGATGGTTTTATTTATGGGGATGTTTTTTGGCGGCTGTAGTGGATCTACTGCAGGTGGACTTAAGATTATACGCATTATAATTTTAGCTAAAAGTAGTATTTCTTATTTACGAAAAGCGATTCATCCTGATATGGTCCAAATGGTACGACTCAATGGATATGTACTACCTAATAAGTGGCTACAAATTACACAGCAGTTTTTCTTTTTATATATGCTTGTTTTTGGTATATCTTGTGTGATTATAGCATCTACTGGTGTATCGGTAGGAGATACGTTACCATTAGTAGCAGGAAGTTTAGGTAATGTGGGATTGGCATTTGGCAGTTTTGGGCCTACGGAAACACTCACTGTTCTTTCACCAGTTGCAAAATTAGTTTGTATCATCGATATGTTATTGGGTAGATTGGAGCTCTTTACTTTGTTAGTATTGTTACATCCAGGATTTTGGAGAGGGTATTTTGCCAAGACTGGGAAAGGATATCGACGATTTGATGGATATCGTAAGAACACCACAAGGACTGTATAAAACAAATTGCTATATTGTGAAAGATAAAGGACAGGCGTTGATCATTGACCCTGGCTTTCATGGGACGAATATCATGAAAGAAGTAGGAGATGTAGAACTGGTAGGTATTATCATAACACATGGACATGCAGACCATATTTGTGCTGTTGATACAATTGCAAATGTCTACGATATTCCTGTATATATGCATCCTAAAGATGATGAACTGTTACGTGTAAAAAGACGTATGCCTTCAGCCTATAAAGAAAGGTTTGTGACACCATATCTGCCCCTACGTGAAGGAAAGTTATCAGTAGGTTCTTTTGAACTGATGATTTGGGAAACTCCTGGTCACAGTGCAGGCAGTGTTTGCATTGCTTATAAGAAGGCATTGTTTACTGGAGATACACTATTTAATGGAACGATAGGAAGAGTGAAGACATTCAATGGCAATGCAGAGGATATGCAGAGGACGTTAAAGAAATTAGTAGAATTAGATAGTAGCTATATTATATATCCAGGACACGGGCCGAGTTCTTCCTTGGGAATAGAGCATATGACAAATCCATTTTTAAAAGATATGTAGTTGGTATACTCTACAGGTCTATGAATTGGTAATGAAATGCTTTAGTGTATTTAGATAGATTACAATCCTATGCAGAAAGATTTGTGCAATAGCGCCTTTCTATAGTATTTTATAAACTTTATAAAAAATATGAAAAAGGGGGTTGACGAAAGAGGAATGGAGTGCTATATTAAGACAGTCGCGCCGATGAGGGCCGCACGGGAGTGAAAAGCTCCCCGGGAGGCAGAAT
>CAUSMY010000012.1:0-17420 GCA_963533015.1 uncultured Veillonella sp. | reverse complement strand
TTACAAGGTGTTTTGAGCCAGTACTATTTCTATGTGGACAATCGGGTGTGGGTAACACGCATCTGTTGAGAGCCATGGAGCAAGAGGCTGTGAAGCAAAACGCAGCCATCCGTGTGCGGTATGTGACAGGGGCACAGTTTATGAAAGAATACAACGACAGCGTGACCTATGGTGAAGTAGCAGATTATATGGAAGAATACTGCAAATTACATTTGTTATTGGTAGATGATGTACAGGACATTGTGTATAGTGATGATGAAGGCGCTAAGAAAATGTTTATGCGTCTTGTGCTCGGCATGAAAGCAAAGCAACGTCGTATGGCAGTAAGTTTTGATGATACGTTTGACTCTGAAGATCGATCTAATGAATTACAAAACGAATTGACTGATCATGTGGTAGCATTTGTAGAATAAGATAGAAATCAGTTATTACATCGTATACAAAAGTCGTATAACCTATGAAAAGAGGCGGATTTCAATCTATAGAAATCCGCCTTATTATCTGTTATACTTGAGAAGAAGAGGTTTCTATTGAGCGAGTGCTCAGGAGAGGAGATAAAGTATAATGGCTATTTCAGAAGAAGTACGACAACGATTTGCGGGAGAGTTTGAGAAGTTTCAAGCAGGGATTGAAGGTTTCTTTGCGAAAGAAATCGCTCCAAAAGATTTCAAAGGAATTGGTGGAGGATTCGGTAGTTATGCTGAACGTGGTTTTGAAAGTGCAATGTTGCGTTTGCGATTCTTTGGGTCGCGTATTCTTCCATACCAAATGAAATTCTTAGTGAATGCGGTGAAAAAATATAATTTAAAATATGTGCATTTCACAACAGGTCAATGTATTCAATTCCATCAATTGCAAGGTGAACAAATTTTGGAATTGTATAAAGAGTGTTTTGAACATGATATCTATAATCGTGGTACTGGTGGAGATAATTTGCGTAATGTAACAGCCAGTCCATTACATGGTGTGCATCCAGATGAACCATTTGGCGTTACTCCATACTTGCAAGCAGTTAGTGAATATGCGGTGTCCTTGATCGGCACATTAGCATTGCCACGGAAATACAAAATTGGTTTTTCTGTGGTAGATAATGAAGGACATGCTAACTATAAAGATTTAGGATTCTTGGCAAAAGAAAATGGCAAGTTCGATGTCTACGCAGGTGGCGGTATTGGAGGCGGCTCTGCCTTTGGTGTCTTAGTAGATGAAAATGTAGATCCAAATGAAGTATTACATCATGTGGAAGGTATGTTGCATTTGTACCATGAATTAGGTGACTTTAAAAACCGTGGTAAAGCACGTTCTCGTTTCATTGCGCAACGATTAGGTGAGGAAGAATTCCGTAAAGCGTACCATGAGTATTTGGAAAAATCTAAAGCAACCCATGATTTAACATTGTCAGTGGCTCCTTACGAAGTGAAAAAAGCAGGTACAACAACACCAACGACAGCCTTGGCAAAACCTCAAAAACAAAAAGGATTGTATTACATTCAATACAAACCATTGGTTGGTACACCACCAATTGATGTATTCGTAAAATTATTCGATTATGTAGGCGGTTTAGAAGAAACAGAAATCCGTATCTGCGGTGATGAATCTGTATATATTGTAAACTTAACTGGTGAAGAAGCAGATGCAATAGCAGCTATTATCGGTGATACACATGCGAAAAATAAATTTGAACATACTGTATCTTGTGTAGGAGCTACCATTTGCCAAATCGGATTCCAAGATTCTTCTGGATTGATAAAAGTCATTAAGGATACCTTAGAAGCGCAAGGATTATCTACGGATCGATTGCCACAATTGCATGTATCTGGTTGTCCATCTTCTTGTGGTACACATCAAGTGGGTACACTAGGATTCCATGGATTTACAAAAATAGTAGATAAAAAACCGAAACCAGCTTTCAAAGTGTTCTTGAATGGTAATGGTGAATTAGAGGGTCCACGTATGTCAGAAGAAGTGGGAGTTATCACTGTGGAAGATATTCCTAAATTCTTCATTGATCTTGTGAATGCCTTAGAGACAGCAGAACAAGATTTTGACATATGGAAAGAACAAAATCCAGCGGCATTCCAAGACGTGATTGCTAAGTATCTATAATATGTGTATAAAAACGTTCTTACTCAGGTAGGGGCGTTTTTATTTTTTTCATTACGATTCCTATCTATGTGAGAATGCTAGCTAAGAGTCTATACATTCTAACCCTGATATGTTGATTGTATTGAAGAATTACGATAGATACGGTATAATGAAAGAAATATCTCAAGAATGAGAATGGGAATTTCATGTGGTATAGGCATGGAAGTTTTGTTCATAGAGTTGTATATATAGGAGAGTCAAATGAAAAAAAGTACACTAGCTTTTGTAGGTGCCATGGCGTTTGCTACGACTTTTGCAGTAGCTCCACAAGCACATGCTGGAATCAATGAATATTCTAATTTGAATGATAAAACAGTGGTGGTACGTCAACCTGGTCAATCTATGGTATTGTCTATGCGTGAAGTAGCAGGTATTTTTGTAGGGCGCTATGTGAAAGCTGCTGTTAGTTCTATTACGTTAGACCCATCAAAAGGCAACTACCAATATGTGGTGGTAGGGTATACACCAAAACAAAAAATTACTATTGATGTAGATGTAATTACAGGGAAAGTAATCCGTGAATTCCGTTCTAGCAAAGCAAAAGACGTAGCTTCTAAAGTGTTTAATCCATTGAAAGTGGTAGCACCAAAACAAGCAGAGGCAGCTGCTCGTGAATTAGTAGGAGAAGGTTCTTTCTCTCGTGGTTGGGAAATTAAAGCCGAGAATAATGAAGTGCGCTACATTGTTCGTACACAGGCTAGCGATGAAAAAGAGTATAGTGTTATCGTAGATGCTGTGACAGGTAAAGCCTTAGAAAAAGGTGAACCTATTGATTGGGCAAAAATTAGAGCTGATCGCTTGCGTAATGATGGGGTAGGTAAACCGTTCACATCACAAGAAGAGCCACAAGATAATGCAGATGATCCTACGAAAACATTGAAATAGGTGATGTATGACATATCAAAATATTATATTTACTATTGAAAATAATGTGGCTACCATTACATTTAACCGTCCAGAAGTGCAAAATGGATTCAATGTGCCTATGTGCCAAGAAATTCTAGATGCCATTCGGGTGGTGAAAGAAACGGATGAGGCCCGTGTATTAGTCTTCAAAGCAGAAGGGAAAGTCTTTTCTGTAGGCGGTGATTTAACGGAAATGAAACGAGCTGTGGAAGAGGATGATACAGAGTCTTTGTTTGAGATTACTCACTTGGTAATGGAAATTTCTTTAGCCATGAAACATTTACCGAAGCCTGTTGTGATGTGCACTGATGGTGCTGTGGCAGGAGCGGCTTTCAATATGGTGTTGGCAGCCGATATGTGTGTAGCCTCTACCAATAGCCGTTTTATTCAAGCCTTTGTTAATGTAGGATTAGCCCCTGATGCAGGTGGTATGTACTTGTTAAGCCGTGCTGTAGGTATCAACCGTGCTATGCAATTAGCTATGACTGGTGAAGCTGTAACAGCGGAAAAAGGTAAGGAATATGGTTTTGTCTATAAAGTATGTGAACCAGAAATTCTAGAGCGTACCACGAATCGTTTGGTGCAACGCTTGGCGAAAGGACCTGTTCATTCTTTCCGTGCTATGAAGCAAATGATGTGGGCTAGTTTCTTTACAAACTTTGAGGAATATGCAGAATTAGAAGTGAAAATCCAAAACTCCTTAGGTGCCACAGAAGATTTCCGAGAAGGTGTACGCGCCTTTGCAGAAGGAAGAAGACCTAAATTTAAATAGTACATCTGAGGATGCGAAAAGAAAGAGCTATTACGACTGAGTAGAGTCGATAATAGCTCTTTTTGTATGTAAAGAACATGTTCGTAAAGCATATTCTATGCAAATGTTATGTTTATCTACTAAGCAAAATGGATAGTGTAAAACAGGGTAACCTAATAAAAAAGAGGACCCTTTTAGAAAAGAGTCCTCATATATGTGATTAGCGGTCGCCGTTAAAGATAGAGTTTTTAACGATAACGTAGTCAACTTTTTTGATAGCTTGTAGTGTAGTACCACCAGCGTAAGAGATAGAAGATTGTAAATCTTGTTCCATTTCTATCAATGTATCGAAGATACTGCCTTTAGATTGGATTGTAATTTTTTTGCCTTCTACGTTTTTGCGTTCCCCTTTTTGGTGTTCAGAAGCACTGCCAAAGTATTCTTTGTAAGTTACACCGTCAATAGTGACTTCCTTGCCTGGAGATTCTATATGACCAGCGAATAGAGAACCGATCATCACAAAGGAAGCACCAAAGCGAATAGATTTCGCAATGTCACCATGGTCGCGGATACCACCGTCAGCGATGATAGGTTTTGTAGCCGCTTTCGCACACCAGCGAACAGCGGATAATTGCCAACCACCAGTACCAAAACCAGTTTTTAGTTTAGTAATACATACTTTACCAGGTCCGATACCTACTTTTGTTGCATCTGCACCAGCGTTTTCTAGTTCACGAACGGCTTCTGGAGTGCCTACGTTACCAGCGATAACGAAGCTTTCAGGAAGTTCACGTTTAATGTGTTGAATCATTTCAATAACGCTATTGGAATGACCATGAGCAATATCGATAGTAATATATTCTGGGCATAGGTTTGCTTCTTTTAATTCTTTTACAAAATCAAATTCCTCTGGTTTTACACCGATGGAAATAGATGCAAATAAACCTGCCTCATGCATGTCTTTGACAAAGTCCAAACGTTTTTCAGGTTGGAAGCGGTGCATGATGTAGAAGTAGTTTTCAGCTGCTAATTGTTTTGCCAATTTTTCGTCGATAATGGTTTGCATATTAGCTGGCACAATTGGTAAACGGAATGTACGATTTCCAAGCTTTACAGTTGTGTCACATTCACTACGGCTAGATACGATACATTTATTTGGTATCAGTTGCACGTCTTCATAATCGAAAATGTTTGTAGTATTGATCATTATTTGTTGCCCCCTAAATAGACATAATTAGGATTAAGACATAATCCTTATCTATTATACATAAGTCCTTTCGAGTTGGCAATATAACTTATGTACTTTTGACATGATGAATGGAACGTAGGTTGATAAGGAGTAACAATTTTTGCAAAAGGTCTATAAAAAATGATAAAATAGAAATGCTATAGAAAGTTGTCAATTTTATGTGATTGAGCTTTCAATTTTACATACACAGGTATCCATATAAAGGAGAAATACTATGAGTGCTAATAATTCACCAAAAAGTACGAATGATACAAAAGTAACAAAAAGAACACCTGGCAAAAGTTCTGCCAATACACTGATGCTGGTTGAGGGTGGTTTAGTTATTGCGATGGCACAAATTTTAAGTATGTATGTGATTTACCAAATGCCACAAGGTGGTGCAGTCAAAGCGGCGAATCTAGTGCCATTATTGATATATGCCTATCGTTGGGGTGGTCGTGCAGGGATGTTGACTGGTTTAGTATATGGCATTGTTCACTTTATATTAGGGTTTAAATATTCCGTTCATTACCTCAGCATTATTTTGGATTACTTGTTGGCCTATGGTGCCATCGGTATTGCTGGATTCTTTGGCGGTGCAGGTACTGTGAAAGCCTTCTTTGGCGCTGTCTATGCTGCGTTAACTCGCTTTGCTATGTCTGCCATTAGTGGTGTCGTAGTATTTGGTGCCTATGCGCCAGAAGGACAAAGTCCTTGGGTGTATTCTTTGTTGTACAATGCTACCTACATGTTACCAGATTTAATCATTAATTTGGTGGTATTGGCTGTGTTGTATGTACCGGTGATGAAAGGCTTGCGTCGAGTAAGTACCAATCATAGATAGAAACTAGGTATCTAGTAAGACATAATACGTATATAGGAGATATAGATGATTTCAGAGTTAGGAATAATTATTTTAGCGGGCGGGTTAAGTACTCGCATGGGAACAGACAAGACGAGATTGCCTTGGGGAAGCACAACCCTGTTGGGGGAGATGCTCCGCAAGGCGGTACTAACAGAATGTGGAGAAATTATAGTTTCCATCAACCGTGATTTAGAAGAATCAGAAGCACATATTTTAGAAGAGGCTCGATCCTTTGGTCGAGATATTCAATTAGTACACGATCGCATTCCGGAGAAAGGACCATTGAGTGGACTGGAAGCTGCCTTTGCAATAGGATCCAAAGAAGCATATATTGTGGTATCTGCAGATATGCCTTGGTTCTCATTCCATTGGTTGCCATCGTGGGAAGTTCATATTGATACATTCTTGCAAGGAGAATTATTGGCTATGGTTCCCTATGTGGGACTACAAGAGTACGAGCCATTAGCCGCTATTTATAAAGCGTCTATATTCTCTTATATTGAGCAAGCTTTAGAAGGTGATGACGTATCCATGCATGGTATGTTAGAACAGATTCCTTATATGGAAATGGATATGATTGATGAAGCTGAATTGTATCAAAATGTAAATACAAAGCTTTCCTATAAATTGGCCCAAGCGAAAGCTTTAAATCGTGAACGTTCTGTACCGATTGTATCGATTAGTGCAGGCCAATCCAAATCTGGCAAAACAACGGTGGCAACAGCACTGATCAAGGTGTTGTCAGATCGAGGTATCGTCGTAGGCATGGTGAAAAGTGACGGTCATGGATTTACCATGGATACGGAGGGAACTGATACTTGGAAAGCTACACAGGCAGGGGCGAAGGCAGTGGCTATTGCAGGGCCTAATGGGTATGCGATGATCGTAAATGATGAACGTATGCAACGTCAGCAGCAGTTGATTCGATTAGCCAATGAGATGCCAGTAGATCTAGTGTTCCTAGAAAGTCGCACCCATGGAGTGGCACCGATTATTGAAGTGGTGCGTACTGATCATGATGAAGCTCGTTTGCATCAGGTGGATGATATTGTAGCTGTAGTAACGGATGCAAATGACCGACTGGAAGGAAGTACTCTGTGTGAACAATTTAGCTTTAGCGATGATGATATGGAGCGTTTAGCAGATTGGATAACAAAGGAGTTATTATGATACCTGCAGTAACAGTGGAAGGAGCCTTACAAGAATTGAAGGCTCCTTTTAGTAAATATATATTGGGAACAGAGCAAGTTTTATTAAAGGCATGTGGAGGTCGAGTGTTAGCAGAACCTGTGGTCGCACAGATGAACTATCCTCCATTCCGTCGATCTGCCATGGATGGTATTGCCGTTGCCTTTCAGGAAGGGGTCAACACCTATACCATCGTAGATACAATCGGTGCAGGAGAAACATTTCAAGGCACATTAGCCAAAGGGCAAGGTATTGCGATTATGACGGGAGCAATGATTCCTGATACAGCAGATACTGTGATTGTGAAAGAAGCTCTCGTAGAGATAGATGCTAATCATGTACGGGTGGCTGGTAAAGTTCAACAAGGCCAACATATTTTGTTAGAAGGAGAAGATGTACAGGTTGGAGAAGTACTAGCTGCTACAGGGACACGATTGGCGCCGGGGCACATGGCCTTATTGGCTAGCCAAGGTGTTCAAACTGTATGTGTGTACCGAAAGCCACGAGTACTTTTGTTGACGACAGGTCGTGAAGTAGTAGATGTATCGGATGCGGTACAAGCGGGACAAATCTATAACTCTAACCGATATTTATTTCAAGGTGCATTAGAATCTCTTGGTATGGAGGTGGCGGCGATGGAACATTTGTCAGATGCACCAGATGCATTGGAATCAAACTATCAAAGACTGCTTCAATTGCTAGATAGCAAAGGGCCCATTGATATGATCATTAGTACGGGCGGTGTATCCGTAGGTGATTTTGATACGATGCCACAACTGTATGAACAGCTAGGAGCTCGCACACTGTATCGACGGTTACAGATGAGACCGGGTGCGGCTTCTTTTGGAGGATGCATAGAAAGAGCTGGACATATAACATGGTGTATGGGCTTATCTGGGAATCCTACAGCAGCACTGAATCAATTTTATATACTGGTAGCACCTATATTACGCTGTTTATCAGGAGATACTGCAAGTAGAACACCTTGGATATCGTGCTATTTAGGGGAATCTATAGATCGTAAGCATTCTTGCGACCGGTATTATCAGGGATCTTTGCAATATGAAGAAGGAAAATGTTGGTTTTATCCAAACTTTTCTATGACATCAGGTGGAATTAAAAGTATAGCAACGGCGGAAGGACTTGTTAAAGTAGCTAAAAATAGTGATGTTATGAAACAGGGGGATCTTGTAGAAGTACTTTTATTTTCAAAGTAAGTGAGAATAAAGAATCAAAAAAATGAATAAATACCCTTATTTTTAAATGAAATATCTTGTGTATATAGAAAAAATTTGGTATAATCTTTCTATAGAATTATAAACTAGGGTCTGACAAAAAGAGACACGATGTGCTATCCAGTACACCAGTGCCTCTTTTTATGTGGTCCATATAAGGGTATTACTTTGAAAGAAAGGGGATTCTATGGCAGTATTAAAAAAATTGGGCCTATCCGGATGGATTGTTATTGGCCTGATTGCAGGGGTATTGGTGGGCGTTGTAGCACCAGATTTCGCGAAACAATTAAAACCGTTAGGTGATGTATTTATTCGCATGATTAAAATGATTGTAGTTCCATTGATTTTCAGCTCTCTCGTTATGGGGATTGCTGGTACAGGGGACTTTAAAAAGTTAGGTCGCCTAGGCGGTAAAGCTATTTTATGGTTCGAAATTGCAACAACATTGGCATTATTTGTTGGTTTATTTGTGGTTAACGTATTTGAACCAGGTGTAGGTGTTAATTTAACGGCTACTGGTAATGCAGTAGACATTGCTAATAAGGCGGCAGCCAAAGGGGAAATGGACCACATACAAATGTTGGTTAACATCATTCCAACGAATATCGTAGATGCTATGGCTCGTGGCGATATGTTACAAATTATCTTCTTTAGTTGTATGTTTGCCATTGCCGCAGCTAGTATTGGTAAAGAAGGTAAACAAATTGTAGAGCTTTCCAAAGACTTGGCTCACATTATGTTTAAAGTAACGCATTATGTTATGTACGTATCTCCAATCGGTATTTTTGGTGCTATTGCCTATACGGTAGGTAACTTCGGTTTAGGTATGTTAGTGCCGTTGATGAAACTTGTGTTTACGTTATACGGTGGATTGATTTTATTCTTAGTAATTATCATTGCTATCGCATCATTCCTTACAAAAGTAAACTTGTTTAAATTAGGTAAAGTATTGAAAGAGCCCATCGTGTTAGCTTTCTCTACAGCGGCTTCTGAAGCGGCATTACCGATTGCAATGGAAAAGTTGAAAAAAGTGGGAATTCCAAACCAGGTTGTAAGTTTTGTGTTGCCATTGGGATATACATTTAACTTAGATGGATCTACATTGTATTCTTCTTTAGCAGTTGTATTTATTTCACAAGTATATGGCATTCCGTTCCCGATTGAACAACAATTGTTGATGGTTCTTACGTTGATGTTATCTACGAAAGGGATTGCAGCAGTGCCGGGTGCTTCCTTAATCGTTATTGCTGGTACAGCGGCTGCCTTTGGACTACCAGTAGAAGGGTTAGCATTAATTCTTGGTGTGGACCGTATCTTGGATATGGCTCGTACCGTATGTAACTTGTCTGGCAACTGTTTAGCAGCTGCTCTAGTAGGTCGTTGGGAAAACGAAGTATCTGCAGAACGCTTGACATATTTAATGGAACATCCGTTAACAGATGAAGAAGTAGATGCGATGGAACAAGAAAGCTTTGAGCACGTAGGCGAAGCCCACGAAGATGTAAAAGCATAAGTACAAACTATCTAGATTGTACATTATTTAGTATAACAATATAAGCACCATGCTAATATAGAGTAGGCATGGTGCTTTTTTGTTGCCTATGATAGATATTTTATGTCGAATTGTGACAATTATTAATAGACGAAATATAGGAAAACGTTGTATGATGATTCTAATAGACTTTTTCTTTATCGTAGTACTAGTCAAAAGGATGAATCTACGAAGAGTGTCAATTAGTCGATGATATTGTATGTTCTATGCAAGTGCATGAGTGCGTATTGGGAGGGGAATATATATGTTAAGTGATATTGAAATTGCTCAACAGGCAGAGATGAAACCAATTGTAGAGATTGCTAAAGGCTGCCAACTTTCAGAAGATGAATTAGAACTATATGGAAAATATAAAGCGAAAGTTTCCTTTGATGCGATGGAACGTTTACAACATAAACCGAATGGAAAACTTGTGTTAGTGACGGCCATTACACCAGCTGGAGAAGGAAAATCGACCACAACTATCGGTTTAACACAAGCCTTGCAACACATTGGGGTAAATAGCATTGCCGTATTGCGAGAACCATCGTTAGGGCCTGTCTTCGGTGTGAAAGGTGGCGCTGCAGGCGGTGGCTATGCACAAGTGGTACCAATGGAAGATATTAACCTTCATTTTACAGGGGATATGCATGCGATTACATCAGCTAACAATTTATTGGCAGCTATGATTGATAATCACATTTTCAAGGGCAATGCATTGCAAATTGATGTGAGACGCATTAGTTGGAAGCGCGTGATGGATATGAATGATCGAGCCCTACGAAATGTTGTGGTAGGTCTCGGTGGCCCTATGAGTGGTGTACCACGGGAAGATCATTTTATGATTACAGTGGCCTCAGAAATTATGGCTATTTTGTGTTTAGCTCGTGATTTAGAAGATTTAAAAGCACGATTTGGACGAATTGTTATTGGTACGAATTTATCGGGCGAACCTGTATTTGTACATCAATTAGGTTGTGAAGGGGCGATGGCGCTTCTGATGAAAGATGCCATAAAACCGAATTTAGTACAAACCCTTGAGCATACGCCAGTATTGATTCACGGTGGTCCATTTGCGAATATTGCTCATGGATGTAACTCTATCATTGCCACTAAATTAGGGTTGAAACTAGGTGATGTTGTCATTACAGAAGCGGGCTTTGGCGCTGATTTGGGGGCGGAAAAGTTCTTGCATATTAAATGTCACTATGGAGATATTTTCCCAGATGCAGTGGTGATTGTGGCGACGATACGAGCTCTGAAAATGCATGGAGGCGTGCCAAAATCTGACCTTACAACAGAAAACGTGACAGCAGTACAGAAAGGCTTTGTCAATTTAGAAAAACAAATTGCCAATATGAAAGCCTTTGGGCTACCTGTATTAGTGAGCATTAACAAATTTGCTACCGATACAGCTGCTGAAATCGATGCATTGTTAGCATTGTGCGAATGCCATGGTGTCGATGTGACACTGAATGAATGCTGGGAAAAAGGCGGCGCTGGTGGTATCGATATGGCACAGCAAGTGATGCGTATATTAGAGAATACAACGACGAAACCGACTTTCTTATATGATGTGAAAGATACTATTTCAAATAAATTGACGGCTATCGTTAAAGAAATATATGGCGGTACTGGAGTTGTATTTACAAGTGCAGTGAAAAAACAAATTGCGCAATTAGAAGAATGGGGCCTTGCGGACTTACCGGTATGCGTAGCTAAAACACAATATTCTTTAAGTGATAACCCAGAATTATTGGGAGCCCCAACTGATTTCACAATTACAGTACAAGATGTACGTATTGCAAACGGCGCTGGATTTATTGTGTGTCAGACAAGTAATATCATGGTGATGCCAGGCTTGCCAAAACAACCGGCCGCTCTTGGTATGGATGTGACCGCAGATGGTACGCTTCAAGGGCTATTCTAGGAGGTAATATGGAATTACATACAGTATCAGTATTGGATTTTATTCATGAATTAGGATCTAGTGCTCCGGCTCCAGGGGGTGGAAGTGTAGCGGCGATGAATGGATCTACGGCAGCAGCACTCATCGAAATGGTAGCGAATTTGACGATTGGTAAAACGAAATATGAATCTGTCCAAGAGGAAATGAAAGAGATTCAGGTCCGGATGTGTCAGGTGAAAGAAGACTTTATCCACTATATTAATAAAGATAGCGCAGCTTTCATGGAACTAATGGGGGCTTTTAAATTACCAAAAGAAACTGATGAGGAAAAACATATTCGCAAAAAAGAGATTCAACGTACTACAAAGCAAGCTGCCCTCGTACCATTTGAAATTGGTGTGCTAGCAACATCCTTGTTGCCGTTGGCAGAAACAGTGATTGTGAAAGGGAATACAAATGCCGTTACTGATGGTGCCATTGCTGTGATTAATGCCAGAGCAGCTGTAAAAAGCGCATTTTTAAATGTTAGAATTAACCTTGGATCTATTCAGGATCAAGCGTTTGTGGATACTATGAATACACGTATGAGTGAGATTGAAGCAACATTGGATGAAGAGGAAAAACGCCTGTTAGGATTGGTGCAATTATAAGTAGAGAAATTGCTTACGTGTATGAGAGGTTCTGGGATTTGTACAGTAAGAAAAACTAGTAAGTATGATGAAAAGGAGATCCTGAATGGATATTTTAGTAAACCCCATCGTGTTATCGGTGATTGCCATGTCAATCTTGTGTTTACTGCGATTCAATGTGCTGCTGTCAGTCATTGCAGCTTCCTTGGTGGCAGGATTAGCAGGTGGTATGTCTGTGACAGATACGATCGAATCCTTGATTGGTGGTATGGGTGGCAATTCGGAAACAGCATTTAGCTACATTTTATTAGGGGCCTTAGCGATTGTCATAGGTCGCTCTGGGTTAGCTACCGTAGTGACGAAAAAAATTACGAATATAGTAGGCACAAAAAAGGTAGCTTTTACATTGCTCATTGCATTTGTAGCTTGCTTTTCACAAAATTTAATTCCTGTGCATATTGCGTTTATTCCCATTTTGATTCCGCCCCTATTGGTGGTGATGAATCGTATGAAATTGGATCGTAGAGCTGTGGCGTGTGCATTAACATTTGGTTTGAAAGCACCATATGTGTCTTTGCCAGTTGGATTTGGCTTGCTGTTTATGACTATTATAAAAGATCAAATGGTAGCGAACGGAGTGAATGTATCGATTTCCGATATAGCTTCTGTTATGTGGATTGGTGGCATATCCATGGTGGTAGGATTATTGCTGGCCATTGTGTACTATAGTCGAAACCGCGAATATGAGGATATTGCGGTGATACAAGAAGAAGCTACTGATGAAGTACCTCGTATGACGGCAGACTGTTGGAAAGGCCTTGCAGGAGCAGCGGTAGCGTTTGTGGCACAATTATACTTTAAATCCTTGCCGATTGGTGCTCTAGCAGGTTTAGTTGTATTCTTTGCAACGGGCCTTATTAAGTGGTCAAAAATGGATGAAGATATTGAAGGCGGAATTCGCATGATGGGGACGATAGCTTTTGTTATGTTAATTGCAGCGGGCTATGCTAACGTTCTACGTGAGACCAATTCAGTAGAGAATTTAGTATCAGCTACTGTGTCTATCATCGATTCTAAATTAATTGGTGCGATCGTTATGCTAGTAGTAGGCTTGTTAATCACAATGGGGATTGGAACTTCCTTTGGGACCATTCCGGTGATTGCTTCTATTTACATTCCTATGGGAGTGCATTTAGGATTTTCCGTGCCAGCCATCATTTTATTGATCGGTATCGCAGCGGCACTAGGAGATGCAGGGTCTCCAGCATCTGACTCTACATTAGGACCTACATCAGGGCTAAATGCAGATGGACAACATAATCATATTTGGGATACTTGTGTGCCAACATTTATATTCTATGACATTACCTTGTTAGTAGGTGGAGTTGTAGGGGCGCTGATTTTATAAAAATACAATTCAACTAATGCACGCAGTTTAACAAATTAGCTAAAACAGCTATCCGTGAACTGCGTGCATTTTTCAAGAAATCAAGTAAGCTGGGGTCAAGCTGGGGTCAAAATGGGGTCAACTTGAAAAAGTTGCGTCAATCAATTTTAGTGCTACAAAACAAAAGAACCGCACTGTTGTGCGGTTCTAGGAGTGGTGGAACACCAGGGGTTCGAACCCTGGACCCACTGATTAAGAGTCAGATGCTCTGCCAACTGAGCTAGTGTTCCATAGTTGAACTGAAATTATGGTTTTATTATAGACCCATCATTCAATTTTGTAAACGATAAATTTAGAAATTACATAGGTAACTACTTGCTATTTACGCGGTTCTATGTAATAATAGAGAGGTCAGGGATTGCCTGGCTTTTTTAGATTGCATTTGACATAGGCTCCCACTTGTGGTAGTCTATATTAGTATGTTTATGATGTAATAGCCGTCTAGGCACTTTAAAGAGAGGTGTATACTGATGCGTAACGCAGTAACTATGGCTTGTACTGAATGCAAGCAACGTAACTATCAGACAAACAAAAACAAAAAAAATAACCCAGATCGTATTGAAATGAATAAATTCTGTAAATTCTGTGGTAAACACACGTTACACCGTGAAACAAAATAATTATTCAGTTATTTGTTGACGTGAGGATGTGATATCATGGCAGTAACTAATTCCAAAGCTCAAGCACAACAAAACGGCAATGGAAAATTTGTTCGTGAAGTTCGTTCTGAGCTTAAGAAAGTAGTCTGGCCTACACGTAAAGAGCTTGTGAATTATACGATTGCAGTATTCGTAGCAGTGATTCTTATTTCTGCTATTATTGGTATCGTTGACACAGTATTTGCAGAACTTTTTAAATTGTTAAAGAGTGCTGTAAGGTAGGAGGCTTTTTTAATGGGAACAGATAAAAAGTGGTATGTCTTACATACTTACTCAGGCTACGAAAATAAAGTAAAAACCACTTTGGAGTTGAAAGTTCAAGCTATGGGAATGGAAGATGTGATTTCTCGCATTTTGATTCCGATGGAAGATGAAATCGATGAAAAAGATGGTGTAAAAAAAGTAGTAAAACGCAAAGTCTTTCCGGGCTATGTGCTGGTAGAGATGGAAGTAAATGATGAATCATGGTATGTAGTGCGTAATACGCCAGGTGTAACAGGGTTCGTTGGTTCTGTAACAAAACCAGTACCACTATCTGATTCTGAAGTAGCTTATATCTTAAAGTCTCAAGGTTTAGATCAAGAGCCAGTACAAAATCTCGACGTTGAAGTAGGAGAAACTGTCCGAATTACATCCGGTGCTTTTGAAGATAGGACCGGCGTTATTACTGAAATTAACCACGAACATGCAAAACTACGTTTAAATGTAGAAATGTTTAATCGTGAAACCCCAGTAGAGGTAGAATATTCTCAAGTTGAGAAGATTCTTTAATATATAATATAACTCTAACCTTTTTAGGCGGCCGGGAGGTTGCCAGTGGGAGGGGCAATTTCGCTCCGTTACCACCACATTTTGACGCAAGGAGGTGTAATCACCATGGCTAAAAAAGTTAGTAAAGTTGTGAAATTACAGTGCGAGGCTGGTAAAGCGAGTCCAGCGCCACCGATTGGTCCAGCTTTGGGTCAAGCAGGTGTTAACATCATGGGCTTCGTTAAAGAATTTAACGAAAGAACAGCTCAACAAGCTGGTCTTATCATCCCAGTTGTTATTACTGTATACGAAGATAGAAGCTTCACTTTCATCACAAAAACTCCACCAGCTGCAGTTTTATTGAAAAAAGCAGCAGGTATCCAAAAAGGATCTGGAGTACCTAACCGTGATAAAGTAGCTAAAGTTGGTCGCGATAAAGTTCGTGAAATCGCTGAACTTAAAATGCCTGACCTAAATGCTAACACTGTTGAGCAAGCTATGCGTATGGTAGAAGGTACTGCGCGCAGCATGGGCATTGAAATCGTTGATTAATTAGCGTACGGTATGTGACTCACATATCGGTGGGAGGGACATCCCGTTACACCACATAAGGAGGAATAAAAATGGCAAAAGTAGGTAAGAAATATGCTGAAGCAGTAAAACTTATCGAAGCAGATAAATTCTACGAACCAGTAGAAGGTATTGAATTAGTTAAGAAAACTGCCACTGCAAAATTCGACGAAACAATTGAAATCGCTTTCAACTTGAACGTCGATCCTAAATACGCTGATCAACAAGTTCGTGGTGCCGTTGTATTACCACATGGTACAGGTAAAACTCAACGCGTACTCGTATTTGCGAAAGGCGACAAAATTAAAGAAGCTGAGGATGCTGGCGCAGATATCGTTGGTTCCGAAGAATTAGTAGCGAAAGTACAAGGTGGTTTCAGCGACTTCGACGTTGTTGTAGCTACTCCTGACATGATGGGCCAAGTTGGTCGTTTAGGTAAAATTTTAGGTCCTAAAGGCTTAATGCCAAACCCTAAAGTTGGTACTGTAACGCCTGACGTAGCTCGTGCTGTTAGCGAAATTAAAGCAGGTAAAATCGAATATCGTACAGACAAAGCTGGTATCATTGCTTGTCCAATCGGTAAAGCATCTTTTGATGATGCGAAATTACTTGACAATTTCCGTACAATCGTTGATACTATTGTTAAGGCCAAACCTGCAGCAGCTAAAGGTCAATACATTAAAACTGTAACTCTTAGCTCCACTATGGGTCCTGGCGTTCCTATGAACGTGTTTAAACTAACAAGCACTACTAAGGAACAATAATTATATATGTTCTCTTAGCTGTAGACGGCTGGCATCATTTGATTTAATGAGGAAACTCGCCCGCTGAGGCTGAATCCAATCTATTATGGAATGGTTCTCGACCTCAACGTCTTCGTTGAGGTCGTTTTTACGCTAAGATAGTACATAGAAAATCACCAAAAATCTACAAGGAGGTATTCTAATGGCTGTCACTCAACAAAAACAAGCAGTTGTAGCTCAAATGAAAGAAACTCTTTCTCAAGCGAAAGGTGCTGTATTAGTTGGTTATAGCGGTTTGACTGTTGCTCAAGTAACAGATCTTCGTCGTAAATTCTTGGCTGAAGGTGTAGACTACAAAGTAATTAAAAATACTTTGACTCGCATCGCTGCTAACGAATTAGGTTACGAAGCTTTCTCTGAGCATTTAGAAGGTCCTACTGCATTAGCAACTTCTAGCACAGACGCTGTAGCTCCAGCTCGTATTCTTGAAAACTTCATTAAAGACACAAAAACTGAAGCTTTAACTGTTAAAGCTGGTATTGTGGAAGGTGAAGTTCTTGACGCTGCAAAAGTACAAGAAATTGCAAACTTGCCGAACCGCGAAGGTATGCTTTCCATGCTTCTTTCCGTGCTTCAAGCTCCAGTTCGCAATGTAGCGTACGCAGTAAAAGCTGTTGCGGAAGCAAAAGACGAAACTGTTGCATAATAGCAACACAATTAACTAAGATAACATATATCAATAATGGAGGATATCAATCATGGCATTGAACATCGAACAAATCGTTGCTGATTTAGAAAACGCAACTATTCTTGAACTTAATGATCTTGTAAAAGCAATCGAAGACAAATTCGGCGTAACTGCTG
>CAUSMY010000011.1:0-17695 GCA_963533015.1 uncultured Veillonella sp. | reverse complement strand
CATGCTGCTCATCAGATTATGAGTAAATTACATAACTTATTATTTAATTAAGTATTGAAAAAAATGTTAAAATATGAAAGAATAGAACTATATAAAAAATTATCCTTTATAGTAATTAAATTATAAATCCATAGATAGGAGGTATTCCATGTCGGAATTACGCTGGAATCCTTTACTGCGGACTTGGACAATGGTCGCTTCAAACCGTAAAGCACGCCCAACGATGCCAAAGGATTGGTGCCCATTCTGCCCAGGTATTAATAAAAAAGTCCCTGCAGAGTATGATGTGTTGAAATATGATAATGATTTTCCTGCCTTGACGCAAACGCCAGAGGCACCATATGAAGATGGTAATGATTTTTACAAAAGTCAAGAGAACTATGGGAAATGCGAAGTTATCTTATACTCTCCAGAGCATACTGCTAAATTTTACGAACTATCGGAAGAACACATTGTTAAATTGCTAAACCTCATCAAAGAGCGTCATAGCGAATTAGCAAAAGATGAAAAGATAAAGTATATCTATCCATTTGAAAATAAAGGGGAAGCGGTAGGTGTTACTATGCCTCATCCGCATGGCCAATTGTACGGATACTCTTTTGTACCACAAAAATTACAAGTGGAGTTAGAAAGTGCAAAAGATCATCACCATGAACATGGAGAATGCTTATTCTGTAAAATGAATCAAGTTGAGAAGGAAAAAGATGCCCGTATTGTAGGAGAAAATGACTCCTTTTTAGCGTATATTCCTTTCTTTACAGATTATCCGTATGGTGTATTCGTAGTCCCTAAACGACATATGAACTACATTACAGACTGTAATGAAAAAGAAACGAAAGATTTGGCACATATGTTAAAAACATTAACGGAAGCCTTTGATCGTTTGTTTGATATGCCATTTCCATATATGATGGTATATCACCAAAATCCAGTGAATAGTCCTGAATATGAAGGCCATGAAGAATATTATCACTTTAATATTCAATTTTACCCACCATTCAGAGAGGCGAATAAAATTAAATACTATGCGTCTTCAGAAATGGGAGCATGGGCAGCAGCCAATACAAGTGCTGTAGAAGAAACAGCGCCAGAATTGCGCAAATTATATAGTGAGGTTGAACAATCTAATGGTTAAAGAAGAATTACAACAGCGATTTCTTTCCTTTTTTGGAGAGGGTCCTGGTGATGTACACTGTTATTTCGCTCCAGGTCGAGTGAATGTAATTGGTGAACATCAAGATTATAACGGTGGACATGTATTCCCGGCAGCATTAAAAGTGGGTATTTACGGAGCTATCCGTTTACGTGAAGATGGTAAAGTACGTTTGCACTCTGATAATATGGAAAAAACTGTGATTGTCGATGTAAACGAACAGTTCCAATACAATATTGAACACGATTGGGCTAACTATCCATTGGGCGTTATCCAATTTTTGAAAGATAAAGGGCACATTGTGCCAGGTATGGATATTTACTTTAATGGTAACTTACCAGCAGGAGCAGGTTTGTCTTCCTCCGCATGTATGCTAGATTTGACTGGATATATGTTGCTTTCAGAGTTGGGATTGACACCGATTGATCGAACTGAACTAGCTAAAATGGCCATGCATGTAGAATATCATTTTGTGGGTGTAAAAGTAGGCATCATGGATATGTATGCCATTGCCCATGGTAAAGAAGGCCATGGTGTACTATTGGATTGTACAAAAATGGAACGCAAATTAGTTCCTTTAAACTGGCATGGCTATACATTGATCATTATGAATACGAATAAACAACGTGGTCTTGTGGATTCTAAGTTCAACGAACGCAAAGGCCAATGTGATGCGGCCCATGAAATCATTCAAAAGCATAAAGATATCTCTGGATTAGCATTAGCTACACTAGAGGATTTAGACTATATTACCGATGATGTGTTACAACGTCGAGCACGCCACGTTATTACTGAAAATCTACGGGTTTTAGGATTCATGAAGGCTTTGGAAGCTGCTGATTTAACAGGCATTGCCCATTGCTTGAATGAGTCGCATAGATCCTTGCAAGTAGATTTTGAAGTAACAGGAAAAGAATTAGACACGATTGTTACTATTGCACGCGCTCAAGAGGGATGTATTGCGTCCCGCATGACAGGTGCAGGATTTGGTGGATGTGCAATAGCCCTTGTAAAAGATGAACACGTAGAGGCTTTTATGAGAGCTCTTCCAGAAGAGTACGAGAAACAAATTGGTGTTACCCCTAGTCTATACATTGCAGATATCGGTGATGGGGTGTATTCGATGTAAAGGAGATAGAATCATGGTAAAGCCGCAGATTAGCAATGATGAAATAATTTTGAATTACATCAGGCGTCATGGCCCTGTATCAAAGGCATTGATTGCTAGACAGACTAAGATAACTCCTCCTACAGTGACTAACATTTGTGCGAACTTAATTCGACAAGGGTTGGTCTATGAAGATCGTCAAGAACGGTCTGCCTTGGGAAGACCATCTATGTTGTTGGGCTTTAATACCGATATTGAAACTATCTTGATTGTACATGTTAGAACCCATGCGATTGTGTATTATGTGACGACGGTGGGGCAGCGTATTTTACATCAAGCTGAGACATCTATCATTGGATGTACGGCAGATGAAATTATGCAACATATGTATAAAGGTATGCAGGAACTTTTCAATGGGGACTATGTCATTAAAAGCATTGGCTTGGTTTTACGAGGCCCTGTAGATTCTAGTAAAGGAATTTCCATTTATTCACCAAATGGAAAGTGGAATAATATTCCTTTCAAATATATCTTAGAAGAACGATTCCATGTACCTGTATATGTAGAAAACGATGTTCGTTGTTTATCAACGGGTGAATATTATTTTGGCAGTGGTAAAGAGATGGATAATTTAATTGTCCTTAAGTTTAGTTATGGATTAGGAGTGTCCTTGATTTACCACGGCGAGCTGTATCGTGGATTTAATGATAGCGCTGGCGAAATAGGCTATGGTGTGATACGGTTGGATGAAAAAGGCAATGAGGTTCGTTTAGAAGACATTGCATCAGAAACTTCCATTCACACCTATGTATTAGAACAAATGGAAAAGGGCCGATATACATCGGTACAAGATAATCCATTAGTGACTAGTAAAGCCTTTCGTGTTGAGCCTATTTATGAAGCGGCAGTAGAAGGGGACGAAGTGTGTTTGGAAGCTTTATCTCGAGTAGGGCACTACCTAGGGATTGCACTGGCGAATATTGCAAACTTATTTAATCCAGAACGGATTATTTTAAGTAGTGCTATGGGCAATGCAGTAGGTGTGATGGACCCTATACTTAGAGGAGTATTAGAACGCAATTCGTATAAGACACACGCGATTAATCTTGAGTATTCCGGCAATGGTTCTTATTATACATTGCTAGGTATGATTGATATCGTGAGTGCAAAACGAGCTGAAGAAGCTTGGTTAGGGTAGGTACCACGACTAGATAACTAGTCTTATAGGTATATAGGATATCTAATTAAGGAGGATATTATTATGAAACGATCTTGGAAAGCAGCGTTGCTAGCATCAGCAGCAGTAGGTGCACTTGTGTTAGGTGGTTGCGGTAGCGATCAAGGTGCGAGTGGAGACAAACCTCAAGTGGGGGTTGCAATTTACAAATTTGATGACACTTTCATGAGTGGTGTTCGTGCAGAAATTGACAAAGCCGCTAAAGACAAAGCGAAAGTGGATATCGTAGATAGCCAAAACTCTCAACCAACACAAAACGAAAAGATTGACTTATTCATCAATAAAAAATACAAAGCAATCGGCGTTAACGTTGTAGACCGTACAGCAGCAGGCGTTATCATTGATAAAGCTAAAGCAGCTAATATTCCATTGGTATTCTTAAACCGTGAACCATTAAAAGAAGATATGGCTAAATGGGACAAAGTATACTATGTAGGTGCAAAAGCTGAACAAAGTGGTGAAATGCAAGGTAAAATCTTAGCAGATTACTTCAAAAAACATCCAGAAGCATACCATAGCAATGATGGTGTTATCCACTATGTAATGATCACTGGTGAACCAGGTCACCAAGATGCGGTACTTCGTACACAATACTCTGTAGAATCCCTTAAAAAAGAAGGTATGAAAGTTGAAGAATTAGCTAGTGATACAGGTATGTGGGACCGCGTTAAAGGCCAAGAAAAAATGGCAGCGTTCTTAAGCCGTTACGGCGACAAAATCGATGCTGTTATCTGTAACAATGACGACATGGCATTAGGCGCTATCGAAGCGTTGAAAGCAGCAGGTTACTTCACAAATGGCAAATACATTCCAGTAGTAGGCGTTGACGCTACAACTCCAGCAGTACAAGCGTTGAAAGACGGCACATTATTGGGCACAGTATTAAATAACGCTAAAAAACAAGGCCAAGCTGTATTCAATCTTTCCTATGTGTTAGCAAAAGGCGAAACACCTAATAAAGATAATGTAGGTTTTGACATTGTTGACGGTAAATATATTTGGGTACCTTACGAAATCGTAACGAAAGAAAATGCGGATAAGATTTTAGGTGACAAATAAGAAAATGCAGTAAGGGGGCATTTTGCCCCCTTAATTATCTGATTAGTAGGAGGAAAATGTATGGGCGAGTACATATTAGAGATGCGCCAAATTACGAAGGAATTTCCTGGCGTAAAGGCCTTGGATAATGTCACTTTCAAAGTCCGACCAGGCACCGTACATGCTCTAATGGGAGAGAATGGCGCGGGAAAGTCTACTCTTATGAAATGCCTGTTCGGTATTTATAAGCCTGATCAAGGGGACGTTGTCATTGATGGCGAAGTGGTAGAAATGACAGATTCCCGAAAAGCTCTTGGAATGGGAATTTCCATGATCCATCAAGAGTTATACCCTGTGTTACAGCGGAATGTTATGGAAAACTTATGGTTAGGTCGATTCCCAACCAAAAAAATTGGCCCTTTCAAATTTGTAGACCATAAAAAGATGAAAGAAGACACACTAGCCTTGTTTAATGAAATCGATGTAGATATCGACCCAGAACAATTAGCTGGTGATTTATCTGTTTCTAAGCTACAAAATATTGAGATTGCAAAAGCAGTATCCCATCAATCTAGAATTATTGTTATGGATGAACCTACCTCTTCTCTAACAAGCGATGAAGTAGAACATCTTTTTAAAATCATTAACTCCTTGCGTAAAAAAGGAGTTGCAATTATATATATTTCTCATAAAATGGAAGAAATCCTACGCATATCTGATGAAGTAACAATTATGCGTGATGGTCAATATATAGGAACTTGGCATGCTGATGAGTTGACGACAGATCTGATCATTCAACGAATGGTAGGCCGTGAAATGACGCAGTTATTCCCTGAAAAAACAAATACTCCAGCGGAGGAAGTACTTCGCGTGGAGCATTTGACATCTATACACCCACATTCTTTTAAAGATGTAAGCTTCTCGCTTCGTAAAGGTGAAGTACTTGGTATAGGTGGTCTTGTAGGGGCGCAGCGAACAGAAGTTATCGAAGCGTTATTTGGGCTTAGAGGGCTTCAAGAGGGTAAGATTTACTTGCACGATAAGGAAGTGCGCATCCGTCATCCGCGAGATGCAAAAAAATTGGGTATGGCATTACTTACAGAAGAGCGCCGTACAACAGGTATCTTCCCGATGCTCACCATTGTAGATAATACGACAATGGCGGCGTTGCCAAAATACGAGAATAAGTTTAAATTGTTAAACGACAATAAACGACTAGACGATACAAAAGAGGGTGTTGCCTCCTTGCGAGTAAAAACACCATCTACTGAAACAAAAATTCAAAGTCTTTCTGGTGGTAACCAACAAAAAGTATTGATTGCCCGTTGGTTGAATACGAATCCAGAAATCCTACTCTTAGATGAACCGACACGGGGTATCGACGTAGGGGCGAAATATGAAATTTACTCCATTATTAATGAACTGGCTAGTGCTGGTAAAAGTATCATTATGATTTCCTCAGAAATGCCTGAGCTATTAGGTATGAGTGATCGCATTATGGTTATGAGTAATGGATATATGAGTGGCATCTTGGATGCCCATGAAGCGACAGAAGAAAAAATAATGGAACTAGCGACAGCTGGTTTAGTCTAGGAGGTATCGTATGAGCCAAGGTAAATTAGGAAAGTTTCTTTCCCAAAATATTATCTATTTGGTACTAGTAGTACTAGTAGCGGCTATTTCTATGTATAGCCCGAACTTTTTATCCGTCACAAGTTTTCGTGATATTTTGATTCAATCTTCCCCACGTGTTATCATTGCGTTGGGTTCTGCTATGATTTTGATCACCGCAGGTTGTGACTTGTCTGCAGGTCGTGTGGTTGGTTTGACTGCTGTGGTATCTGCATCTCTAACACAATTGCCAGATTATCCACGTCCGTTCTTTGAACACTTACCAGACTTGCCGTTGATTTTACCAATCGTGATTGCTATCGTGGTGGGTGCTATCATCGGTTTAGTATCTGGGGTGATTGTAGCGTATTTGAAAATCGTACCATTTATTTCCACTCTAGGTACCATGGTTATTACCTATGGTATTTGTTCCTTGTACTTTGATATGGAACCAAATAACTCCCAACCAATCGGCGGTTTACGTCCAGAGTTTACACAAATTGGTACAGGTTCTTTAGATCTGGGATTTATGACGATTCCATACATTGTTCTTATCCCTGCAGTGATTTCCTTAAACATGTATGTCGTATATAATAAAAAAATTCTTGGTAAAAATATGTTTGCTATCGGTGGTAATCCACAAGCGGCAGTTGTATCTGGCATCAATGTAGCAGTAACATTAGTGATTATCTACGTTATCGCTGGTGCTCTATATGGCGTAGGTGGTATCTTAGAAGCAGCCCGTACAGGTGGTGCTACTAATAACTATGGTAACATGTACGAGTTAGATGCGATCGCAGCATCTGTTGTAGGTGGTGTATCCATCACTGGTGGTATCGGTACTGTACCTGGTATCATCGCAGGTGTATTGATCTTCACTGTTATCAACTATGGTTTAACATTCGTTGGTATGGGACCATACTGGCAATTGATTATCAAAGGTTTAATCATTGTCGTAGCGGTTGCTTTCGACGTACGTAAATCTATGGGCCGTAAATAAATTACATACTGAAATGATTAGCCACCGGCTTTCACAGGATTGTGAAAGCCGGGGTTTTGTGTTGTTGAAAGATACTATTGCCATTGATCATATCTCTGAAGTTCATAATACAGGTCATGCTACAGCAGTGGGTATAGCTACTTATATTGGATCAGAGCCAACTAATGCAGGAGATAAGGTGATAGCTAGTGATGGTACGAAGGCAACCACAACGGTTGAAAAGTTAGCAGATGGCACCTATACGATTAATGACAAATCTTTCTAATAATGTAGAGGAGTTGCGCAAAGAAAGTCACAATGGGGCCGCTTACTACTAGTAGTATATGCAAAGACAACAGAGGCAAGTTGAACGGATCAACTTGCCTCTGTTGCTGTATAGTTAAGTATGTATGATAGTTGTTAGTGTTTATTTTTATTTGGAGGAGTCTATTCTAGGCGATTCTATTAGAATGCTGGAAGAATAGCACCTTTGTACTTGTCTTCGATGAATTTTTTGATTTCTGGGCTTTGTAGAGCTTTCACTAATTTTACGATTTCATCGCGTTTTTCATCGCCTTCACGAACAGATACAATGTTTACATATGGGGAATCTTTAGATTCTAAGAACAATGCATCTTTAGTTGGGTTCAAGTTAGCACCTAATGCAAAGTTTGTGTTAATCACAGAAATTGTGGAATCATCTAATGCACGAGGTAATTGAGCAGCCTCTAATTCAACAAATTTTAAATGTTTAGGGTTGTCTTTGATATCTTGTACTGTAGCAGAGATGCTGTTAGGATCGTTTAATGTAATTAAACCTGCTTTGGAAAGCAATAGTAATGCACGACCACCGTTTGTTGCATCAGATGGAATAGCTACTTGAGCACCATCTTCGATATCTTTTAAGTCTTTAATTTTTTTGGAGTATACACCCATTGGTTCGATGTGTACTGCACCAGCTGTTGCAATATGTGTGCCTTTTTCTTTGTTGAAGTTTTCTTGGTAAGGAATGTGAGCGAAGAAGTTCGCATCAAGTTCTTTATCATTTAAGGCAACGTTTGGTTGTACGTAATCACTGAACTCAACGATTTCTAAGTTGATACCTTCTTTAGCAAGAATTGGTTTTACTTGTTCTAAGATTTCAGCATGAGGTACTGGGGAAGCACCAATTTTTAATGTTTTACTTGCGCTAGAACTAGCGGAATCAGTACCAGTAGAACCACAGCCACCTAATAACAAGGCAGCGCCTAATACAGCTGTTGCTGCTAAACTAAATAATTTCTTCATAAGTTATCTCCTTTTCTTTGTGTACTTACATAGTGAATTTCTACTTGCTTAGTATAGCAAGAGTTCAGTTATAAGTAAAATATGTTATATGTCTAAGTTGTTATAACAATAGACTATAATATAAATTGCTGATATTATGAAAGTAATCATATACATGTCTGAATATGTAAAAGGATTAATGGTATAGACCTTGTGAATTTACAGTATTAAGAGAAAAAATATCCCCCATCACAAGTTTATGATGAGGGGATTATTGCTTTGCGTATACCATGAAGATTCTTTAAGAGAAAGGTCTCATATGCTTATAGAACTGTATTCAGTAGCAACCCTATGGCCCATAAGAAATGATACAAGGTACAAGAAATGGACGTAAATTTCATGGCTTCGTTCAAATGCACTGGATCCGCATAGGTGTTAAAGATATGGATGACTTTCATGGCCGGTAATAAGGAAAGCAGAGCCAATAGAGATATCCAAGGCATGATACCAGAGATAGTCCATGCTACTATCCATAGAGAGCTAATGAGGAAGAGCCCACGTAACAGTTGGAGGCCTCTTTCACGGCCTAAGAGAATCACTAAGGTACGACGACCGTGGTTAGCATCGTTGGTAAAATCTCGTAAATTGTTGGTCATCATAATCGCACCGATTAAGATGGTGGACGGTACGGCAGGGATGAGATATGTCCAGTGTACATCGTGATTCCATGCAAAGAGGGTAATACCTACAATGGCAAAACCCATGGCAAGACCAGAGGCGAGTTCACCAAAAGGGGTACGAGAGATGGGTTTAGGCCCCCCAGAATATAAGATACTGGTCAGAATGCAAAGCATACCCACCGGAATATACCACCAAGTTACAGCACTAGCGAGGGCTATACCTAAGATGAGTGGAAGTATAGTTGTGATATAGCCCCAATGTTTGATGATGTGTGGAGAGATGCCGTCACGTACAATTGATCCACTATTGCCTGCAGTTTGGGTTAGATCGAGACCAGATTTAAAATCAAAATATTCATTCCAAATATTGGCTGCAATTTGGGCACTTAATACGCAGATGAGGATACCTACTGTGTATAATAAGGATAGCCAAAGAGGCTGTGTAGATTCAAATTGTGTAGCCCCCATAGCAGCCCCTAACACAACAGGGCTGAAAGCAGCTGTCAGTGTGCGAGGGCGAATTAATGCAAAAAATTGTGAAAGATTCATAGTCTATCCTTTCTTAGAGGAAGTTAATACATGATAGATGATAGGCTATCATGAAGTGACGCTGTCTTATATAATATAGTTATCATACCATAAGTGGACATACAAACCAATATGGGGCTGTAATGATTCATCGTGAGCCATGGTTTAATAAAATATGATTAACAGATACAACCAGAAGGGGCGATACTAATAGATAATTGATGATATATGGTGTGCAAGAATGAAGAAGAAATATAATACATACATTAGAATATCAGGTATAATAGATACTATATGAATATGTAACATTCGTATCTACCCATAAGAACAGGAGGTATTCATGATTACACAAGTATTATTAACAGACATGTATCAATTAACTATGATGCAAGGTTTATTTACACAACAAAAACATCGTATACATTGTGTCTTTGATCGATTTTATCGGACAAATCCATTTCAAGGTGCATACACAGTAGTTGCAGGATTAGAGCAAGTGATTGAGTATGTGAAAGGATTACATTTTTCCGACGAAGATATTGCATACTTGAGGACTACTGGTGTGTTCACAGAACCATTTTTAGAGTATTTAAGAACATTCCGATTTACAGGCACGATTTACGCAGCACCAGAAGGGTCTGTGGTGTTTCCAGGGGAAGTCTTGCTTCGTGTAGAAGCGGCTAAGGATGAAGCTATTCTGATGGAAACTGCGTTGTCTATGTTTTTAAATCATGAATCCTTGATTGCTACGAAGGCACGTCGTATTCGTTCTGTCATAGGTCGTGATGGGGTAGCAGAATTTGGGATGCGAAGAGCCCAAGGTACCAGTGCTGCAGTACAAGGAGCTAGGGCTGCTTTTATCGGTGGTTTTGATAGCACTAGCGATGTGTACAGTGCAGCATTATACGGCATGCGTCCTGTGGGAACGATGGCTCATAGCTGGGTCATGAGTTTTCCTACAGAAGTCGATGCTTTCCGTGCCTATGCGGAGCAATATGCAGATAATTTGGTATTTTTAGTAGATACGTATAATACATTACACAAAGGTGTTCCGGCAGCGATTCAAGTGTTCCAAGAAATTCGTGATAGCCGTGGGGGTACGATGCCATCGATCTATGGTATCCGATTAGATAGTGGCGATTTGGCATACTTGTCGATTGAAGCTAGAAAACTGTTAGATGCGGCGGGATTCGAAGGCGCCATTATTTTTGCTACCAATGATTTAGATGAATATAAAATTGCTGATCTTAAACAACAGGGGGCAGCTATTAATTCTTGGGGCGTAGGAACTAAATTAATTACTGCTGATGAATCACCAGCCTTAGGTGGAGTCTATAAACTAGCTGGTCAATGGGAAGAAGATGTGTTCATTCCAGCTATGAAATTCTCAGATAATATTGAAAAAGTAACAAACCCAGGTAAGAAAAAAGTCTTACGTCTAATCAATGCACGAAATGGTAAGCTCATTGGTGATTTAATTTGCTTAGATCATGAAAGCATAGATACAATGCAAGACTATGTGTTTAAGAATCCATTACATCCTTGGAAACAGACAGTGCTCAAGGCGAACACATTTATAGTGCAAGAATTATTAGTGCCTATCTTTGTAGAGGGAGAATTAGTGTATGAGGTACCTACTTTATCACAAGTGAAAGCCTACGGAGAAGCACAAATTCAATTATTATGGCCCGAGTTCCTTCGTCTACGAAGAGCGCCAGAGGTGAAAGTTAATATCAGCGAAGAATTGCATCAATTGAAGTCACAATTATTGTTGGAAAAAGTAGGGGAACCTAGTTAGGAAGGAGTTATTATGAATTGGAAATGTGTGATGGCCAGTGTGGCATTAGTTGGTACGATGCTTTCAGGAAGTGCAGAATCGATTGCATTAGATGGTCAAGGAAGTGTAGAGGTACCTAGTTATATTTCGGTAGCTAGATATAATGATTTAATTGTGGGTGTTTATAAAACAAAAGATACCGTAAGTAAGGTGATCTCTAATGATTGGCATATGGATGAAAAAGAGGCTAAGTTACTAGATGGGATTGTTAGAGGTGTGGTTCAACGTGGCCAACGATATCAGTTGCATGGACGGGATGAGCGAGGCTTACATACGGCAGAATTGGTACACTTTCATATGACAGGTGCGGAAGCGGCTGAAGTGTGGCAGATAAAAGATAGAGGAACTACGATTACGCCACAATCTATGGGAGAAGAATTATATAATAAAACGGTAAAAGAGGTACAAAATATAGGTCTTTATGATGTAAATGTTACGGATGGAAAAGGTATAGAAAAAAATGGGGCAGATTTAGTTCCCTTCATTACAAGTGCTAATCCAGAGTTCAGTAGTACTGAGACTGTGAAAGCCGTACTACCTCTTGTTAACGTAAGATTTTTAGATGGAGAGATAATGAAACCTGTACGTCTACAAGGAGATACAGGATTGTATACGCATGGTAGAGTCCAATTGGATGTAGATGGATTTGTAGTACCAGCGTATATTAGTTTTGCAGGTCGATATGGGCAAGATGGGGTATCTATCACATGGATCACAACGGCGGATACATCGAGAGCCTATTGGAATCCTGTTATCAAAAGTCTGTTAGGTGTGAAGGGAGAATAAGTAAATGAAATTTTGGAAGCAAATGGGACTAGCTGTCTTAGTGACTAGTCTTATGATGGGCTATGGACAAGTATCGGCGCAAGTACATGATACTACCTATGAGGCGGTAGGTAGTACTGCATCAATGCCATATGGGATGACAGGTAGTAGTGCATCAACGCCAGATGGGATAGCAGGTACTAGTGAACTAATGCCAGATGGGGAAGTAGGAGTTCCTTTGGGGACCTACTTAGATATGGAAAAAAAGAAAAAAGAAGAAAAGAAAAAAACAGGCAAAGAAAAAGCAGCAGAGTTCGTGGCGATGCTAGATCAGAATCCATTGATTGATTTACGTCAAACCATAGGACCAGAGATTACCGTTAAGCAATTGTCTTCTTCAAAGTTAGCAGAGGTAGGAAAAGGATATGTATATGCCAATTTAGGTACAGTGGGCACTACCGTTGCTAAAGTAAAGGACTATGCAGGACTGCAGAGCATGAAAGAAGGACTTAAGCTAGGACATTATATGGATGCTTATGAACTGCAAGGTACGGATCAGTATGGGTTAAATACAGCATGGGTTCTTGTATTTCCACTACCTAGAGAATGGTTGATGGCCCCAGAATCATATGGAACAGAGGGACTTTCACCGGCGGAAATGAATACGTACGCGAATGACATGAATGCTTTATTAAAGTACTTTAAGGTTAATATTGGAGAAGATAAAGATATCGACTACTCTAGCAATACAATTCCAGCAAAGATACGATTACGAAATGTGGAACCATTACATACGTTAACAGATAGTAAATATGGTACAATGACAACGGCGGGAACTATGACCTATGATATAAAAGGGCTTCAATATCCCGCGTACCTACGGGTAGCGCTAGTGGGAACGCCAGATCATTTTACAACGATTGTAATGGGTACTAGCGAAGTGGAAGGAACATTCTTTAAGCCGTACTTCCTAGAGATGTTACAACATATTAAGTAAGCCTACTTGTCCACGAAGGAGATATTCTCGATGGATAGTAAAGCCCGTTTAATAGAGAGTCCTCCCGTATAACCAGTGAGGGAGCCTCCTTTGCCTAAGATACGATGGCAGGGGATAATCAGAGAAATAGGATTGGCTCCTACGGCTGATCCGATGGCTTGAGCCCCTTTTGGCCGTGGTGAGTGAAAGACAAGTTGGCTGAGTTCCCCATAAGTGAGAGTAGCACCGTAGGGGATGTGTTGTAAGTGAGACCAGACCTTTTGTTGGAATGCTGTGCCTTGTGGTGCTAAGGGGATAGTCACCGTTGGGACTTGTCCAGCGAAGTATTGGTCTAACCATTCTATGGTGTGTGTTAGAATGGGCGAGGAAGTACGTTCCACCTTGCATATAGGATCAGAAAAGGTTACAGATTGTGTGGGAAACGTAAGTCCCACTAACGCTGATGCAGTGGCATACAAGGTGAGACATCCTAGAGGACTTTCATAGGTGGTATAAAAAATAGACATAGGAGAATCCTTTCATAGAGGTAATGAATGTAGTACAATATACATAGAAACTATATGCACCTGAATAGTATAACATGCTATACTAGAGTGTATTATACATGTCTTGCAATGCAGAAAGGGGACAATCATGAAACAAGTATATACTGAACAAGCACCAGCGGCATTAGGACCATATTCTCAAGCCTATGTAGCGAATGGATTTGTGTTTATTTCTGGTCAAGGTGGTATTGATCCAGCGAAAGGCGCTTTAGTAGAAGGCGGCGTAGAAGCACAAACGTTACAAGCTATGAAGAATATTGAGGCTATTTTAAAAGAAGCAGGTACTGATTTTTCTAAAGTTGTAAAAACAACATGTTTCTTAGCAGATATGGATGACTTTGCTAAATTTAATGCCATCTATGCAGAGTATTTTACATCTAAACCAGCTCGTAGCTGCGTAGCGGTAAAAACTTTGCCAGCTAATTTCTTGGTAGAAGTAGAAGTAATTGCATTAGCAGAATAATATTACTGTATTATATCACAGAACATTAGGAATTTATGAAAGGCTGTTACATTACGATTCACTCTTAATGTGGCAGCCTTTTATGTGCGATACTATGGTATAATACTAGCATTAGTATGGGATGTAGAGTAGGTGAAAGTAATGGACAATAAACCAAAATATCTAAGTACAATTAAAACATTAATTTATATTATCATCGGAGCTACTGTGTTTGGCGTAGGGGTACAAGGTTTCATTGTGCCACATCAATTATTAAGTGGTGGTATTAGTGGGTTAAGCTTGATTATCTATTATATTACCCAAGGCGCATTAAGTTTGGGGGCCATCAACTTTTTACTAAATATTCCAGTGTTATATGCTGCCTGGAGATGGTTAGGACGTTGGCATTTAGGTGTCACACTCTTTGGAACTCTCTTTATGTCTGTCATCATCAATGTATTGTCTCCATTGTCCACCTTGGAATTGACCCACAACCCAATTATTGGCGGTATCTTGGGTGGCTTGTTTTCTGGACTGGGCCTTGGTATTGTATATCGTGGTGGCGGTAATACCGGGGGGATTGACCCGATTGCATTGATCATTCGCAATCGATTCGGATTGCAAATTGGTAGTATCTTATTTGGTATTAATATGATGATTTTAGTAGCAGGGGCGATTGTGATCAACATTGAAGCTGCTGCAACCACATTGATTAGTACATACTTATCTGCAATGGTAACGAATAAGGTAATCACTGGATTTAACCAACGGAAAGCGATGTTTATCATCTCCTATAAACCAGTGACAATTTGTAATTTGATTATTGAAAAACTTGGCCGTGGCGCCACTATTTTGAATGGTGAAGGTGCCTATACACACCAACCTAAACAGGTGATTATGGTCGTGGTTAGCTTATTACAAGTGGCTCGATTGAAAGCTGCCGTAGAGGCAGAAGATCCTACGGCATTTATGGTGATTACCGATGCGGCAGAGGTTATCGGTACAGGATTCTCTGCTAAATCTACGAAAGGTGCGGTAGAGCGAGTGTTACAAACTTGCGACCCTGTGAAGACAGCAGAAGCAGAACAGTTAATTCATGAGGTACAAGTGGCACGACAAGAAATACCTGATGATACGTATAAGGAGGGGCATTAATATGGTACATCCATTGGCAGGACAACCTGTAAAACGAGAAGATATTATTAACGTAGATACAATTGTGAAAGACTTTTTCCGTATCGTTCCTAGTTACTCTCATGTAGAAGAACGGGTGACCTTCGGTACTTCTGGACATCGTGGTATTGCGTCCAAGGCGACCTTTAATGAATTGCATGTAGCGGCTATTGTGCAGGCCATATGTGATGTACGCCATGAATTTGGTGCCACAGGTCCTTGCTATATTGGGCAGGATACACATGCCTTGTCGCAACCTGCTTTACAAGTAGCTATTGAAGTATTAGTAGGTAACCGCATTATAACCCGGGTAGATACGCATCGTGGATTTGTGCCAACGCCAAGTGTGTCCCGTGCGATTTTGCGCCATAATGCCCATGGCAATGCAGAAGATATGGCAGATGGTATCATCATTACACCATCCCATAATCCTCCAGAACATGGGGGCATTAAATATAATCCTCCTCATGGTGGACCGGCAGACACAGAAGTAACAAAACGCATCGAAGCGTTGGCCAATGAATACTTACAAAAAGGATTATCTAGCATTCAACGGTTCTCTTTCCATGATTTGACGGGTCTTCATGAAAGTGCACATTGTGGCTGCTGCCATCATGAAGAAGAAACAGCTAAAGTAGTGTCCTCGATTACTGTGGAAGAAGCGGGGCAATATTTAGAACCTTATGACTTTACAACGGCTTATGTACAAGAGTTACCTCGTATTATCAATATAGAAGCTATCCAAAAGGCGAATCCTAAGGTGTTAATCAATGCGTTAGGTGGCAGTGGTGGTGCGTATTGGCATGCCATTGCAAAAACATATGGTCTTAACTTTACCATTATTAACAGTGACTATGATCCGACATTTAGTTTCATGTCCTATGATCATGATGGAGCGATTCGCATGGATTGTTCTTCACCGTATGCGATGGCAGAAGTGGCCAAGAACTTAGGAGACCATGTACTTGCAGTAGGTAATGATCCAGATTACGATCGTCATGGGATTGTCACAGAAGAAGGTTTATTGGCACCTAATCAGTATTTAGTGGTAGCTGCTAAGTATTTGAATGAAACCCGTCCTTGGGAGGGTAAAGGCATTGGTAAAACAGCCGTTGTGACTGGATTGATGGATGCGTATTGTAAAGATACAAATCATCCGGTCTATGAAGTGCCTGTAGGGTTTAAATATTTTGCACCATTATTATTCGATGGCACGATTGGGTTGGGCGCAGAAGAAAGTGCAGGGGCCTCTTTCTTGCAAATGGATGGAACTGTGTGGACTACCGATAAAGACGGTATCATTTTAGCTCTATTAGCTATTGAAATGGTTGCTACTACTGGTAAAACACCAGCGCAGTTGTATCATGCAATAACGGCTCAATGGGGAACACCTACGTTCCATCGTATTGATATGCCATGCACACCTGAGATTAAAAGTGCTTTAAAAGGTATGAAAGCATCGGATGTAACTCTTACGGAGCTAGGTGGTAGTGCGATTGTTGATGTACGGACGACGTCTCTCTATGGGGATCAACCTATTGATGGGGTCAAAGTAGTGACAGAAACCGGTTGGTTTGTAGCACGTCCATCAGGAACAGAAAATCTGTATAAAATGTACGCTGAATCCTATGCTGGTGAAGAGGGCTTAGCAGACATCATGAAAGATGGGAAAGCACTGATTGAAAGTTTAGTAGAAACAAAGGCATAATAAGGAGTCTTTTTCTTGTATGTCACGGATAGAACTGATATAATTGACCATGTAGATGATAATTGGAAGTATTACATACGATTCTGTATGGTTATGATTGATGGATATAACAGTTAGGAAATGGAGGTGATGGAATGACAGTATATGTTTGGGCCTTTGTCATTGCATTGATTGTGACCTATATATGTACACCGTTGGTGCGAACGTTAGCTGTAAAAATAGGTGCTATTGATGCGCCTGATGCTAGAAAGGTACACCAAGTATCGATTCCACGCCTAGGCGGATTGGCCATTTATATTGGTTATATGGTATCTTTATTATATAGCGTGAAAGATATTTCTTCTGTGAAAGGGTTGCTCATAGGTTCTGTGATTCTAGTAGCAGTGGGTATTTGGGATGATGTGAAACAAATTGGACCAAAAACTAAGTTGCTGGGGCAGATCGTGGCAGCCTTGATGTTGCCTATCTTTGATAATGCGATCCACTTTATCAGCATTGGAGATCACATGCTGTACTTAGAATATCTTTCTATACCACTTACCGTATTTTGGATTGTAGGATTTACAAATATTGCAACCATCCGAACGGTTACAAAGTATTCGGCGGTGCAATACAGCGCACTACCGCC
>CAUSMY010000010.1:0-18727 GCA_963533015.1 uncultured Veillonella sp. | reverse complement strand
GGCACCCCAACCGCCTTCTGTGCCATTGAACATAAATACATCACCTGTACGAGCATTATCATAGAAGAAGCGATCTTCATTATAAAACATGCCAATACGCCCGATATCAGAAGCTTGCATATACACACGGCGAGTATCATAGTTAGCATCCGTCCGGTATACACGGTACGCCCCATCACCGACACGAACTTTCATATACACCACATTGGTCGCTGCAGAGTAAGCCACATCGGTAATGCGAGATCCCGCTGGCACCGAATTAATAGTCGTATCAATTTCATGGTCTGGCGCTTCTGGATCAATACGAGCCAGTACAATATCATTGTGATGGCCGCCATATAACCCTACAATGGCTAAATTACGGTCTGACATCCATTCAAAATATGACACTTCACGTTCTTTTAAATCTAACGTCACAGGTGCTTCTTTACCCGCTGTATAAATGTCAACTTTATTTTGCTCTACTACCGCCATATATTTATGGTCATGAGAATAATAGCGAGTCCCCTCTTTTACGTCAGGGAAATTCTTATCTACTTCTTCTCCATTTGTCACCTGAAAGTGCGTGGTGGGCGCCAAATATACTTGGTCTAAGTATACATAGATACCACCTTGTAAAACTAAGCCTAACAAAAAGGCTGTTGTTACTTTTCCAAACGTATTCATAGACTCTCCTATTTTACGATAAATACAGTAGGAATCATCCGTTCACCTAATAAATCTGCTGGTTTATTCACAGTTTTTCCATTGTAATACAATGTGGTACTGGAACCACCATCTAAGTTAGCCGCAATCACGGCGCCCTCTTGGTACAAAATGTCCTGTACATCACGCAATGTGGCCCCTGCAGAATAAGCTTGACGTCCATCGATGACTAAAAATAATACAGTACCATCTTTCTTTTGAGCAATAGCAGTACGAGGACCAATACCCCAACCACCATCTCCATCAGTGATCATCTTTTTGCCGTTCACAATCAATGGAGGCCCAAATGTAAGGCCTTCTTTGGCTCCCATTTCTTTTAGTTCTCGCTTATTATACGTTCCTGCAATCAAGTTACCGGACTTCGTAAATCCGATAAAATCAACTTCTTCATCAGGTCCTACATCTTTACCGATCACGTATTCTCCATCATGCAAAATAAAACCATAAGGAGAACGACCTGTACCAGTCCCATTCGGATCATGGAATCCACCGCCATTAATGGCCGCCACAGCACCATTCAAACGAGCAATATTACTAGTGGTTTCTCCTTTTTCATTTAAATGCGGAGCCGTAGCCACTTGAATACGTCTAGGATCTGGGATTTCTAATAAAAATCCTGTGTATCGGGTAGACTCAATTTTACGTAGATTCAAGGATGTGTCATCCTTTACATCAAAGCTAAACAACTCTTGACTTTCACCAGTCCCTACGGTACCTACGATATTTTGTATTTCCTCTGGACTAAACAGCCACGTAATATATTGTGGATGACGAGACCGTAATATGGCTCCTACCACTGTGCGCTTAATATTATCAAAGGGCCCAAAGAGAACCACTACTGGCGATGTGACCACTGTAAATATAAACATGAGAAGGATGAACTTTACCCATCCTCTTCTAAAAAAAGAACCCATCTATTCTGCTCCTTATCTATGTATGCATTTCCTATGGTCAGGAAATGTTAGTTATACAACGTTTGAAAGCTATCCTCCGAAGGATAGTAGTTCTAGTTAGGACTCTAGGCCTCGTAGTTCCTCTAATCGTACACGAATAGGAACCCCCTCATACGAGAAATCTGGATATACCTCTTGCAAAGGTTCTAACACAAACAATCGTTCCCAAAAATACGGATGAGGTACTACTAACCTATGTTCATTCACTCGAACCATATGTCCCTGTCCATCTTCTATCCAAACGATATCTAAATCTAATGTTCTTGGTCCCCAATGAATCTCTCGCTGTCTTCCTGCTAATCGCTCGATATGCAATATAATATCTAGCATACCTACTGGTTCAATACTAGAGACTACTTTCACAATACCATTTAAAAATGGACCTTGTTCCACTGGTCCCCAAGGTGGTGTTTCTATCCAGCTAGAATGAGCCACACTGTGAACCCCTTCTGTATTTGTCAGTTCTGAAATAGCAAATAACAAATAATTTTCGCGATCGCCTAGATTAGAACCAATGCCAATATAATAGGTATACATTATATGTGTCCTCGTGTAATGACAACTTCTACATGGTCAAAGAGACCAGGAATCGGTGCCTCTGGTTTACGTACTGTCACAGATAGACCTATGAGCCCTTCATAGTGTCCCCAAATAGCTTCCGCAATTAGCGTTCCTACTCGCTCAATCAAACGGTGGGGCTTACCTTCCACAATCTGTTTTGTACGCTCATAAATCTCAGCATAATTAATAGAATCTTCTAAATTATCGGATTGACCTGCTTTGGAAAGATCTAAGGCCATGGAAATATCTACAAAGAAACGTTGTCCTATTTCGTTTTCACTGGCTAGATTACCATGGTAGCCATAGAACGCCATATTGCACAAATTAATTCTGTCCATCACTCACCTCGTAATAGCACATCTGCCACCGTGATAGCTCGTTTATGCATTTCTACATTGTGCACACGCACCATGTCAACACCTTGAATCATGCCCGTAATACATGTCGCTACTGTTCCTTCATCCCGCTCTTCCGCTGGCAGGTCATTTAAAATCGTACCGATAAAACCCTTGCGACTAGGCGCTAATAACACAGGATATTCATAGACAGTAATCTCACCCAACCGTTGGATGACCTCCACATTTTGGGCATAATCTTTGCCAAAGCCAATGCCAATGCCTGGGTCAAGCCATATATTTTGTGGTTTTACGCCTTCTTTCAAGGCTAAGTCCACAGATGAGAAAAAGAATGCTTTCATATCGTCGATGATGTCATCATAATTTGTGGTGTTTTGATTGTGCATAATAATCACTGGCACATCGTATTTTGCCGCTACTGCCGCCATATCTTTATCATATTTTAAGCCCCAAATATCGTTTAAGATATGAGCTCCATGAGACAAGGCAAAATCAGCTGTTTCTGCACGATACGTATCTATAGATACAGGTACCGTTGCTACCTCTAAAACGGGCAATAAAATGTCTTGCATGCGCTGAATTTCTTCTGCTACAGAAATTTGTGTATGCCCTGGGCGTGTAGATTCTACCCCTACGTCGATGATATCTGCCCCTTGCTGTATCATTTCTTTTGCATGCGCTATGGCTGTTTCAGAAGTGTTATAACGACCACCATCGGAAAAGGAATCAGGAGTACCATTCAAAATACCCATGATCAATGTGCGATCTTTTAGTTCTAATTGTTTACCATCTTGCCAATTGTACTTGCGGTACTTAAACATGATCGTTACCTCCTAATAACACCAAAGCCTCTTCCCGTACTGTTCCCACGGGTTCTAATATACCGGTGGCGACAATTGTTTTCGCTACCGTTTCTTGTGCTACTTCACCTTTCATAAGCATGCATAAGTGTGTGGCTTCCACCATCACCATCGCTCCCAGGGCATCTCCATCTTCTACCAAGGATGTGGCGATATCATGGGTCAATCGTTCCTGCAATTGCGGTCGTTTCGCAAACACATCCACTAAGGCTTTCAAACGGCCTAAGCCAAACACTTTACCATCCCGTGGTTGATACACAATGTGCACCTTTCCATAGAAGGGCATCAAATGATGTTCGCATATGGAATAAAACGGAATGTGATTCACCGATACAAGGCCCGTATGTTCCGTGGGATATACATCGCCTAACGCCTCTTTTCCCGTGCTGTCACGTCCAGAAAACAAGCTTTCAAATAACGTGGCCACTCGCTTCGGCGTATCTGTCATATCCTGTGCTTCAAGATCGATGCCCAGCCCTTCTAATAGTTGGCGCACACCGTCTAGAGCTTGTTTTTTCATAATCATCTCCTAAATAATCTTTGTCGTCCAATCTTCGATGGTCCAAATATCGGTCACCCAAGATTCATAAAATTCCGGTTCATGGCAAACGAGGACAATGGTCCCTTTGAAAGCCTGCAATGCCCGCGCTAACTCTGCTTTTGCATCTACATCTAGATGGTTTGTCGGTTCGTCTAAAACAAGTACATTATAAGACTCTTGCATCAATTTACAAAGACGAACTTTTGCATTTTCACCACCAGATAAGACACGCATTTGGCTAGTAATATGTTCATTCGTCAATCCGCAACGTGCTAGAGCTGCACGCACCTCAGAATTGGTTAAGGATGGGTAGGCATCCCAAATATAATCCAAGGCAGTTTTTGAATTATCTCGACTGTCTTCTTGGGCAAAGTAACCAATTTGTAAAAACTCTCCTTTTTCTATCTGTCCTGATAGGGCAGGAATCATGCCTAATAACGTTTTTAATAAAGTCGTTTTTCCTAAACCATTCACACCTTGGATGGCGATTTTCTTACCTCGTTCGATGACCACTTCTACAGGTCGAGTTAACGGTTCATCATATCCCAACACAAGGTCCTTCGCATCCACGATGAAACGACTCGGGGTACGCCCTTCTTTAAACCCAAAGGATGGTTTTATCTTTTCTTGTGGTTTCTCTAAGATTTCCATTTTTTCTAGGCGCTTCGCTCTAGAATTCGCCATACCACGAGTAGCTACACGAGCTTTGTTGCGTTGAATGAAATCCTTCATATCTGCTACTTCTTGTTGTTGACGCTCGTAAGCGCGTAAAGCTTGTTGCTTTTTCACTTCATAAGCCGCTAAGAATTGATAATAATCGCCAGTATATCTTGTGAGCTGTGCTTGCTCGATATGATAAATCACATTGACAACGGAGTTTAAGAACTCCACATCATGAGAGATTAAGATAAAGGCATTTTCATAGTTTTGCAAATAATTTTGCAACCATTTAATATGATCCACATCTAAATAGTTCGTCGGCTCATCCAACAACAAAATAGTAGGTTGCTCTAATAACAACTTTGTGAGCAATACTTTCGTCCGTTGACCGCCGCTCAAATCCATGACGTCACGATCAAGACCAATATCCATCAAACCTAAGCCTTGGGCAGTTCGTTCTATAGTAGCATCAATTTCATAGAAACCACGTTGCTCTAACATCTCTTGCCATTCGCCGGTAAGCTCCATGAGCTCATTCATTCTATCATCCGAACAATCACCCATCTCTAAATAGGCATCTTGCAATTGTTGTTCTATACCATACAGAGAATCAAAGGCCCCTCGCAATACATCGCGAATAGTCATTCCTTTCTCTAGGACGCTATGCTGATCTAAATAGCCCACCGTCACTTGGTTGGACCATTCCACCTTACCTTCATCTGGCATCAAATGACCAGTAATGATGTTCAAAAAAGTAGATTTACCTTCTCCATTGGCTCCGATGAGCCCTACATGTTCCCCTTTCAACAAACGGAACGATGCATCATCTAATATTTGTCTTGCCCCAAATCCATGGGTTACATTAGTTACTGTTAAAACGCTCATATTCATTCTCCAAACTATCGTTATGTATCCTTTTATTATACGTTAACATTGAAATAATTTCTAGTTTTTAAGTTTCTGTCCTATCATTTTTATCTTTTCTGTGCATTTACGCATGACATAAAACAGGATATACTGATTGTAATCCTAGTTATCAACTAGTCATTTTACATGTGCAATTTAATATTCTCTATTGAAAAGGAGACCTTACTATGAAGCATGTACCAACTATTTTATCCATTCAAGATATGAGTTCTGTGGGCCGCTGTTCCTTAACCGTATTTATTCCTTTGGTGAGCGCTTTGCGGTGCCAACCGATTCCTTTACCAACAGCGGTACTTTGTAATCATTTAGAATATCCTAACTTTGAACTAGTGGACATTACTGATCACCTTGAAAGCTTTTATAACTGCTGGAATAAAAATGACATCACTTTCAATGCCATTCAAAGTGGATTCCTTGCATCGCCAGAGCAAATTCGCCTCGTAGAAGATGCCATCGAACGGTTCGGTAAGAACAAACTAGTCGTCGTAGACCCTGCTATGGCAGATGATGGCAAACTCTATTCTATCTATAACGACGAAATGGTGAAAGAAATGCGCAAGCTCATCACCAAAGCGTACATGATTAAACCTAACTATACAGAAGCTTGCTTCCTATTGGATATCCCTTATGATCCAACGCCTCAGTCAGAAGAAGTCATCTATGATATGTGCCGTCGTTTGCATGCTCAAGGGCCTGAGTATGTAGTCCTATCTAGCTTGCCATCTGACGATTCTGCACTCATCGCCGTCTATCGTGGCAGCACAAACACCATCACTTGGGTATCCAATCCATTAGTACAGGTGAAAGCCCACGGAACGGGGGATACTTTCACAGCTATCTTAACAGCCCTCGTATTACGTGGCTACACCCCGGAAGAAGCATCTCGCATTGCAGGCCAATTTACTACGGAAGCCGTGAAATTCACCCACGAGGAAATCGGTTCCTTACGTGACGGCTTAGCCCTTGAATTGCTATTAGATCGTTTAATTTCTATTCCAGATCCACAATAAGGAGGACCTATGAACTCAACAACAAAAGATATTATCTACATTGGATTATTATCCGCCCTATGCTTCGTATTTACGACCATAAAAGTTCCATTGCCAACAGGCGCTATGGTACACCTTGGTTCCGCTGCTCTATTCTCAATAGCATCCGTATTCGGCGGATTCTACGCAGGCCTCGCTGGTGCCATCGGATCTGGCATCTTTGACCTCATCGCGGGGCACTTCCAATACACCGCATTCTCTATCGTTATCAAAGGGTTAACAGGCGTTATCATAGGCTTATTAACAGTCGGTTGGAGACCTTCCATTCCTGCTCGTTCCGTATCTACCCCTCGTATCCTATTAGCCATGTTAGTCGGTGCCATTTGGACAGCGGCAGGTTACTTCGTAGCATGGTGGGTCGTACTAAACAGTTATACTGTTGCCGCAAGTAACCTGCTAGCATCTTTCTTAACTAGCGGTATGGGCATCTTAGTAGCCTTGCTATTAATCCCGATCTTGCGTCGTATCACTAGTAAATAATTTGGCATACCGTTGAAAGTATGGTATACTAGACATAACAAAAGAGAGCCAATAACGTGTCGAAGGCGTTAGGCTCATCTCAGAATGCTATGAAAAAGAAATGGCCTAACGTATTGAGGTGTGCCAGATCTCATTCGTTAGGCTTCTTCTTACATGGTTAAGTAAGTTAAAAATGCTATAACAAGCATAAGAAATTGTATCAATAAGGATAAATATTTACATCGAACGCCGTTAGACATAGAAGGTCTGCGGCATTCTTTTTCCTAATACAGGAAAGCACTAAAAGAGCACGATACATTCCGTAGCAAACTTATAAGGTTCCTTAACCTTTGAGGAACGCAGTTATGTGTACTAGCCTTGTGGCGACTCATACTAGGTAAATAAGATAACAAAATGCCCGTGGTATACGTCTGAAGAAACATTATGAAATACCGTTTCTGAAGACGTGTGCCACGGGCTTTGTCATACCTATTCTGTTCATCGCCACAGACTTCATAGACTAGCCAGCGACGACTTTGCTCATAAACTTTTCGTTATTAATAATAAATCGCTCATGTGTGCCACGACCGATAACTTTTTCACCTTCTTTAGCTACTACTTCAAAGGTTACTTTTCTTCCGTCAACAGCTACTACCGTTGCCATCGCAGTAATTGTTGCTCCTAATGGGCTAGCTGCTTCATGGCTTGTTTCCATGCAAATCCCCACGGATCCTTCGCCATCACCTAAATCACCTTGAATCCCAGTATAGGCTGCTTTCTCCATCAATGCCACCATAGCAGGTGTGGCAAACACAGGTAAGGTACCACTACCCATGTACTCCGCTGTATTGTTAGCTTCCACTACCACCGTAGCCATACCAACTTGTCCAATCTCGATTGTCATAGAAACTCCTTTCCAATATAACATTAATACCGAGTATCGTTTGATTACATTCTAGCACTTTTGATGGATTTTTCCTATTTTTTCTTGATGATATTTCGATCTCAGAGATAGACACTTATGGATATTTTGTACTGCATTTTCATCAAAATCAATGATAATATAATAGCTCATTCGATTACTTTCTCGCTCATAAAATTCCATATCTACATCATCAAAAATAAATCGACCACCATATCGATACACATAAAAATCATAACTAGTTTGGTAAATCCAATTAATTATCATAGGGGAGCCAATTTTTCTTAACTTTTCATAGGCTACAAAACCAAAAAATTTCTGTATACTCTTTCCCATTTCTTTAAGTTTTTCAAGTAATACATCAGTAATTAAAATTTTTCGATGAGAATACCCCTTATCACCATTGGGAAATAGTTCGCTTAAAGATTCAGTAAATCCCCAATATTTCATTGCTTTTTCCAAAGAAATCAACCTAATGGTATCACTATTCTCTACGTAATCTCGACAAACAGGTTCATCATAGCGCTCTCTAATTTTTGCAATTAATTCATTGTGAACTTTCCTGTCATCACCATCTGGATCCATCTCTATAAATCTACGAACAATCTCATTATCCTCATCAGTAAACTTTTTAAAAATTTCTGAAATTGCATCTACCATAGTTTTGCCTCTTCTCTCTCTCTGTGAAAGTATCAACGTATACATTCCATCTACAATCCATTATAGACATTCAGCCATATAAATTCAATCCCGTTGAATTTTATAGTCTTGACAATGTTCCGAACTGTTCTACAATAACCATAAGAAAAGGAGTGATATCTATGCCTACTATATCTGTACATTTCTCTGGAAGTGAATACAATCTAGTTCGTCATCATATTGAAAGTAAAGGGCTGACTATCTCCCAACATATAAAAGCAATGCTATTTGAAGAAATCGAAAACGAATACGATGTATCTATCGTTAACGAATATATACAAGAAAACAGTTCCATGAAGTTCCTACCATTTGAAGAGGCTACTAAGGAATGGGATATTAAGTAGTTATTCAAGTTAAATTATACAAAGTGTCAAAGCAAAGTGGGTACCACGTCATTACGACGTTGGTACCCACTTTTTGGTATGCATAGTTACCGTTTAACTATTGTTATTCAGTTTTAACTATTGTTATTTAGTTTTATGCCATACCCATGCGTTGCATAAGCATTTTAATTTGTACTTTCATTTCTGCATTTTCTGCATCTTTTCTAGCATTTTCTGCTTTCAATTCTGCAATTTCATCTTGCATTACATATACGGAGGAGATTGGACCACCTTTGTAACGTTCTGGAAGGTCATCATGTTCTCCTCTGCCGAAGCGGTATGTAGCGCCAAGATTTGCCATGCTCTTACCAGAGCCCATTGTAAATCCAGCTGTTACCATTAAGTTTTCATTTGCATAGTGAGCAAGACCTAATGCTAACGCTTGGTTTCCACTATATGTACCTACGCTAGCCATGATTTGAGATTTTCTCAATGGATCGTAGCTCAATGGGTTCAATGCTGCTAATGCTGCAGAGTGTGCACCTACTTCGTTCACGCGTTGCGTAGTTTTTTCTAGTGCTTGACCTAATTGACCCGTAGTTTTAGCAATCTCTTCTTGAACTTGACCAACAGTAGCTACATCGTTAGCACCAGTACCAGGTTGTAAGCCGGTGATCTTACCATCTTTGATAGTAATAGTGGATTCTTTACCATTAGCATCTACACTCTTAACGGAGATACCATCATTATTGATAGTCGTTTTGCTTGTGCCATTAGCTAGTTTTCCATCTTTATCTACTGGAGCACCAAATTCAGCAATTTTAGCATTTACAGTTTTAGCTGTTACGCTACCGTCTTTACCGTTGATACCAACTTGGTTTTCACCTGTTCCTGCTGTAATAGTGCCATCAGCACCATTCATTTTAACTTCTTTGTCACCTTTACCAGTAGATACAGTTCCTTTAGGTCCATCTAATTTAACTTGCGTATCACCAGTGCCTACAGTCACATTACCATCTTTACCATCTAGCTTAACTTGTTTATCATCTTTACCCGCTGTTACGCTACCGTCTTTACCATCGATTTTAACAGCTGTATTGCCGTCTGGATTACCTGCTACAATAGTTCCTTCATGTCCATCAAGTTCTACACCAGGATCTCCGGAATGATCAGCATCTGGATTTTTTGGATCATGTTTACCAAGTGTAATTTTTTCACTCAATGTTGCATGGAATGTTTTAACTCCATCTTCCATTGTAGAAGTAACAGTAATGTTTTTATCACCCTTAACATCGACAGCATCGCCTGCTAATTTTTTGAGTTTCTTTTCCCCTTCAGGGTCAAGACCCTCTAGTTTTTTCAACTTTTCAATATCCGCCGCTGCTCCAGCTGCAGTATGGTTTAAGCGATCATTGAGAAGAGTTAACGCATCGCCTACATTATTTTTAGCAGCAGGTTGACCAGCTTTATCTGTCAAGTTGTATGTAGGAGCTGTGATAGTTCCATCTTCACCAACAGCAGCGCCACCACCAAGAGCTTCTGCTAATCCATTAGCCGCTTTGTGCAATTGGTTACCAGTCACAGCATCTTTGGAGTCAGCAGCTACTTTTCCATCTTTTAAGTTGGATAATGTAGTTGGTTTATCGGAACCATCTGGATTCATTACACTTGCACGAAGGTCATCGCCAGTAACTGGTGTCGCTGCACCTTTTTTATTACCAGTTTCGTCAACATCGTCTGCCAAGTAGTAATTACCATCATTAGCTTTCACTAGACGTTTACCTTCAGGATTTGTGTACACTACAGCACCAGCTTCGCCATTACGCAATGCATTTACTTTGTCAGTTAATGTTTTGCCGTTTAAGCCGTCTTGACCAGTTAAACCAGTATCTTTCGCTGTACCATTTGCACCATCACGTCCATCAGCAGATGTATCACCAAGCTTAGCGACTTTAGCTAAATCATCTTTAACAGCTTTAGATAATCCTACAGTGATTGTATCACCTTTAGCTGTTGTTTCGATTTCGTTAGCAGTACCTTTTACTTTTAAAGTTTGATCTTTCAAGTTCAAGGACAGCTTCTTCGCATCATTGTCATCATCTGCAGTATTATCTGGTGTACCACCATCATTGATAGTTTTATCGCCAGCGAAATGTAATACTGTATTAGCACCTAATTCAGTTTTTAAATTATCTAATTTTTCTTTTACAGCTGCATTAGTTGCAAGGTTATTAGTAATGTTTTGATTGATACCATCAATTGCATTTTTAGTCTCTTCAAGTTTTGTAGTATGATCAGCTACTGTATCCGCAATACCATTAACTTTAGTTGTCAATGCACCAACTTTATCTTTTGTATCGTCTGCAAGAGCTTTTACATCAGTTAACTTTTCATCAAGTTTACCTAATTTTTCTTCGTTAGTTGCTACTTTTCCTTCTAGTGTATCAATCTTACCTTCAGCAGTGCCTACACGAGTGTCTAAAGCTTCTAATTTAGCTTTGGATGCTACACCTTCAATCACAATATCTTTGCCTGCTGCTTCTGTTCCTTCACCATTTTCTTGTTTTAAAGTTACATTGCCATCAGCATCTACTGTATATGGGTTACCAGTTTTCACATGTAACTCATCAGTTTTATCGACTTTGTTTCCATTCATGTTCGCAATCGCTGTATTAATAGTATCAGCATCCGCTTTTTTAGCTAATTCTGCTGTTACAGTTGCTGCATCAGCTTTTTTAGCTAATTTTTCAGTTACATCTGCTGCATCTGCTTTTTTGCCTACTTCTGTAGTCAATGCATCTACAGCTGTTTGATCTGCTTTTGCATTGATTTTAGTTGTTAAATCAGTAACGTCTTTTTTAGTTGCAATACCAGAAATTGTGAAGTTTTTATCAGCTTTTGGTTCGTTCAAACCATTTTCTTGGCGTAATGTAACAGTACCTGCTGTTTGGTCTACTTCGTAAGTATCTGGAGCTACATGCAATTCGTCTGCTTTGCTTACTTTATCAGCTGTAGCAGCAGTGATAGCATTGTTCAACTCTGTTTTAGCTTCCGCTAATTTATCATCATTAGCCTTACTTGCATCTGCTAATTTTTTATTTAAATCTGTAGCAGATACTTTATTTTCCATGCCTTTGATAAATTTATCAGCTGTATCTTTATCAAGTTTATTGCCGATTACTTCTTTCAATGCATTGATATCATCACGTGTAGCAAGAGTCGCTTTTTCTGTATCAAATGTAGCTTTATCTAACTTATTACCAAGTTCAGTATTCACACGAGCTTTCTCAGCTGTGAAATCATCGTTACTTACTTTTTTAGCTAATTCTGTATTAATCGCAGTAATTTCAGCTTTTCTTGCAAGACCTTGGATGATAACATCTTCTGTTGATGCTTCAGCACCAGTACCATTTACTTTTTTCAAAGTTACAGTACCAGCATCAGATACATCGTATGTGCCTTTTTTCACATGCAATTCATCTGCTTTGCTTACTTTATCAGCTGTTAAGTTAGTAATATCAGAAGCATTCGCTTTTTTGCCCAATTCTTCATTTAATTTTGCTGTGCTTACTTTATCAGCCAACGCTGTATTCATATCAGCTGTGCTAACTTTTTTGCCAAGCTCAGTATCTACATAAGATTTGTCAGCTTTACCGTCAACAGCAGTTTTCAATTCATCTAATTTTGCTTTACTTGCCAAACCAGTGATTTTTACTGCTTCATCAGCTTTTACAGTGCCTGCGCCATCTGCTTTGTCCAATGTTACAGATCCATCAGTAGCTACAGCATATGTACCTTTTTTCACATGTAATTCAGCAGTTTTGTCTAATTTATTGTTTGTCAAATTAGTTACATCAGCAGCATTTGCTTTTTTCGCTAATTCTGTATTTAATTTGTCATTGCTTACTTTATCAGCTAAGGCTTCTTTAACTTTACCAGCTGTTACCAATTTATTAGCATCACCAGCTGCATTCACATTGGATGCCAAGTTTGGAGTTACACTCACTTTGCCATCTGCACTTGTATTGATAGAGATTGCATCATTATTAGCACTTTCAATGGAACCTGCGCCACCTTTAGCGTCGATTGTTACAGAGTTACCATTCGCTGTTAATGTGATATTTTTACCAGCTACAAATTTTACTTTATTAGCGTCTGCAGCACCTTCTGTTGTGTTAGGTACTAAGTCTGTAGATGTAGCACCATTGACTACTGTTACTGTGCTAAGAGATGCATTACGTAATGCTTTCAATTGTTTTACATTGACTGCATCGTTATCATTTGTACCGCTAGCAACACTTGTGATACGACGAAGAATATTGCTACCATTACCTACGGAGATGATACCATTACCAGTGTTATTCACTGCATCATTTGTTAAGTAACCATTTGTGTTATTGCCATCAGCTTGTGTTGTTGTGGAACCTTCGCCTAATGCTACGGAGTGAGCTAGAGCGGCATTAGAACCTTTACCAATTGCAATCGCAGCTGTTTCAGTTGCTTTCGCTGTATTACCAAGAGCAATTGTACTATTAGCAGATGCGGTTGTACCATTAGAACCAATACCGATACCACTTTGGCCGGTTACACTAGACATATAACCAATAGCAACGGCACCGCCAGCATTTTCACCAACAGTCATATTAGAACCAATACCTACGGATTGGTTACCCAATACATTTGTAATATAACCGATGGCTGTAGTGCCATCTTGTTTTGAACTCACTTGGAAACCAAGACCTACTGATTTGTTTCCTTCTACCTTAACTTGATTACCAATCGCTGTGGAACCATGTTGTTTTGCTAATACATCAGTACCGATAGCAGTGGCAGCTACACCAGATGCTGTTGCTGTGGAACCCATAGCAAGGGCACTAGTAGAATCAGCAGATGTTTTCGTACCAATCGCAATGGATTGTGTGCCAGATGCATTAGGAGCCTCTGCACCTTTCATAGCACTACCAATAGCAATAGCTTGCACACCACTAGCAGATGAACTTGTACCAAAGGAGATTGAGTTTTCAGCTGTTGCTGCTGCAAAAGTACCCATACCGAGAGAGTGTACTCCTTCTGCATGAGTAGATGTACCGATTGCTACCGCGCTTACTCCAGATGCTAATGTTCTACCTGAATCACTGTTACCTCTGTTATCATTACTGGAACCGATGGCTACGGCATTTTTACCAGTTACTTTTACGAAATAACCCAACGCACTACCATATTGTGCATTAGCTTCAATATTATTTCTGGCACCAATACTAGTAGCTTGGTTCGCCTCAACGGTAGAAATATAACCGATATTCGTTGCACCTGCTCTTTGTACACTGATATCGAAACCTACACCAACTGCTTTGTTCGTTTCTACTCTAACATTGTTACCAACTGCTACAGAACCATGTTCTTTTGCATATGCACCAGAACCTACGGCTACTGCATCTACACCTGTAGCTTTGGAATTATTACCAAGTGCTAAAGATCCGCCACTAGCAGCTGTAGTATTAGAGCCTGCGGCAAGAGAGTTAGTCGCACCTGCTGTTGCTGTCTCACCAATTGCCACTGCACCAGCACCAGTCGCCGTTGCGCTATTTACCAATGCTAAGGAGGCACCACCATTTCTTGTACCTTCTGGAATCGCCGCTTGAATCGTTGCTACTTGGGCACTTACTGTCAATGCTGCCAGTACGCTAGCTACGACAATTTTCTTTTTACCTGTTGTATTTTTAGCTACTTCAGATACTACGATGTAGCATTGCTTGGATTTGCTCCAAATAACTTTGAATAACTTGTTCATTGTGATTCTTCCTCCTGTTGTACTAATCATTAAAAAATAACTATACGTAATTACTTTTGTTATGCCAGCTAATACAAACTGCCCTATTAGCTGATTCTTCATATACTTACTGTTTTTTCATGTGTTTTATTTATATATAGGCTGTAGACCTAGTACATAATCACACATTACAATAAATATAGGAGAGAACTGTTTAGCCCCCCCTACTATTATCACAAGTTACACGTTTTGATAACACCATTCAGCACTTATTCGTACCTTTTATAATCAAGTATATAATTCCTACTGTATTATAAATATTTAAATTATACCTGTTATATAGATGTTTTTCAATCCGATAATTATCAAAAGTTTATACATCTTAGTTATAATTAAATCTCATTTACTTGAAAAGCACGTTTTGTTAATTTTATGCAATATCATCATTTATATTTTTCGATGTAGCTATTATGCCCTATCTTCATGAAGATACGATGAAATTTCTATGAAAAATTATGAAATACTATTTAACAAGACAAAATGGACACCAAATCTTTCGACTTGGTGTCCATTCTTTTGTTATACATCCATATATTACATGGTGTATGTCTTATTATTTTTTAGCTTCTAGCATCGTTACACGTTCGATAAGCATTTTAATTTGTGCTTTCATTTCCTCATTCTCTGCCACTTGTTTTGCATTTTCAATATCTTTTCTAGCATTTTCTGCTTTCAAAGCTGTGATTTCATCTTGCATTACATAGACAGAAGAAATTGGACCACCTTTGTAACGTTCAGGAATCATGCTATCTTCGCCGCCAAATCGGTATGTCATGCCTGCATTGACCATATTTTCACCATTACCTACGCTGACACCTACGTTGAATAGAGTATCTTCGTTTGCATAATGAGCCACGCCAATCGCCACTGCATTATTACCTTTATAAGCGCCGTATCCAGCCATTACCTGAGATTTTTTCAATGGATCGTAACTCAATGGATTCATTGCTGCTAGTGCCGCTGCATGTGCCCCTACAGTATGTACTTTACTTTGTAATGCACCTGCTGCTGCTTGTACTTGACCCACGGTAGCCGCATCATTTGGTGCTGTACCAGGTCCTACATTATGAATCGCATTGCCACCATTATCTAAGCCATCTGCTGTTAAAGTAACGGATGGTTTATTCAATTCTTTCACTGGTGCAATCGTGATACCTTCTCCATTCACTGTGGTTGTCACTAATGTGATTGGATTACCCGCTTTGTCTGTTTTATATTTCACAGTTCCATCTGCGTTCTTAGCGATATCCTTCGTACCATCTGCTTTTGTGATTACCTCAGGCAAGTAGTAATTGTAGGACGTAGAACCGTCTTTCATTTCTACATTTTTCGCCAAGCGTACTGTCATAATAGCTGGTGTGTTGCCTTTGGCTGCAGTCAATTCTACGCCGATGTTATTATCTGTAAGAGATCCTTTCGCACCGCCTTTGATAGATAATGTATCTCCTAATGCCACTGTAGTAGATGCTACACCAGTATCGGCTGCAAATACACGGCCTTTTTGTAATGTGTCAGACACATCTTTCACTTGACCCTGTGTAGCTGCTTTACTACGATCAGTATCCGTTACCTTTGTTGGATCCCATTTCGTATTCGTCAAACCAGATACTGTGCCATCTTTAATGATTACAGTGGATGTTACTGTACCATCAGGTTGTTTTGTCGTTACAGTGACACCTTCAGAAGTTACCGCTGTATTGGTTTTATTAGTATCACCAACTTGAACTGTGTTCGTGTTCACTACATTGATCGTAGCATTTGGTGCTGTAATAGTACCTGTTGTGCCATCGATAATAATTTTGTTACCATCTTTACCAAATGTCACTTTGTCATCAAGTTTCGCTGTGAAAGTTTTTACTCGTGATGTATCATCCGTAGCATTTGTTACAGTAATACCATTTGTGCCTACTACATTGACTAAACCTGTTACCACATCTTTACCCGCATTCGTCAAGTTACTCAAATCTTTTGTCGCTGAGTTACCTTGTAATGCTTGGATGGCTTGAGCATTCTTGCCAATGTTAGTAGTATTATTCGCAATATTGGATGTGTTAGTTGCAATATTATCTGCATTTGTAGCTATATTTTTTGTATTAGTAGCTATGTTGCCAGCATTAATTGCAATATTCCTAGTGTTTGTAGCGATATTACCTGCATTAGTTGCGATATCTCCTGCATTTTTAGCGATATTAGCTGTATTTGTTGCGATGTTACCTGCATTTTTAGTAATATTGCCAGCATTCGTAATAATGTCTGCTTTTGCCTTTGTCATATCGCCTTGTAAAGCAGTGATATTACCTTCCGCTGTGGTTAATCGAGTATCGATACCTGCGATTCTATTGATTTCTGCTTTCGCTGCATCCGTCAAATCTACTGTGTATTCTCGTTCTCCTTTAGCATTTAGATTGCCACCTGTTACAGATACACTACCACCTGTAGCTGCTTTTACAGTAGTATCTCGGCCGTTCACTGTATACGTTGTGACATTATCTTTCGTTTCTGTACCAATCGTTATATTGTTGCCAGCCGCTACTTTCACTGCTCCTTGCGCTGCATCGGTAATTACTTTTTTACCTGCTGTAGTCAAGTTACTCAAGTCTTGGTTCGCTGCATTATCGATAGCGCTACGCGTATCACTGTCTAAACCGATATTTACCACACCATCAACGTCTGTAGAAATAGCAATACCTTTTTTAGTCTCTACTCCATCTGTAGTCGCTGTCGGGCTAGTTGCAGTAGTTGTGCCTCCTGTTGGATTTGTGCCATCTGCTGCTTGAGCTTTAGGTGCTACTGTGCCAGTGCCTGCTACGAAGTTGAATCCGTCTGCTAATTTAACAGAGTTTGCATTTGCTTTTTCTGCATTATTCGCGCGGTATTTGATGGATGCATCTAAGTTTTTAGCTACTACATTGCTGTCACCGAAGTCTACGGTAGCTGGTTTAGCCGGAGTCGTTTCATCTCCAGTAGCAGGATCGCTCACAGCCGGTTTTGCCGGTTTCAAGGTAATCGTTGCATCACCATTTTTGATCACTAAATCATCTGTACCATTACCAGCGATTTCTTTCATGTTTGCAAGGTTTTCTGCCAATTTCACATCGAATCCATCACCTGCAGTATTTTTCACTACATCAATGTTATTCGTACCAGTACGTGTAAAGTTCTCAGCACCTTTCACTTTTAAAGTTTCACCAAGATTACGGTGTACTTTATCTGTGTCTGCAGTATCTTTATTGCCGTAGAAGTCTAAGCCTTTTGTAGATAACGTGGAATTTGCATTGTTGATACGGCTATCTAATTTAGAAATCGCATCGCCTACGGTTTTCGTTTCTTCGGTTGTGTTAGTACCATCATCTTTTGTGATGTTGTACGTAGGGCCGGTGAAAGATCCGTCAGCATTGACTTTGGAATCACCGCCAAGGACTGTAGCTAGGTCAGATTTCACAGTGTGTAATTGACCGCCGTTCACAGCTTCTTTGGAGTTAGCTGCTACTTTGCCATCTGCAATATTAGATAAAGTAGTAGGCGCTTTTGTATCTCCATTACCGTTCACCACACGTGCTTGTGGGTTCTCAATTCCTTCTGGTGCTTTGCCATTATTTTCATCCGCAGTTTTTACAGTACCATCTGCTTTTACTTCCTCAGCTTTGTAGTACTTGCCATCTTTTGCTTTCACCACACGGTCGCCAGCTTCATTAGTGTATACCACAGAACCAGCTTCACCATTCCGTAAAGCGTTTACTTTGTCATTTAATGTGGCATTGTTTAAACCATCTGCACCAGTTAAGCCTTTCGCTCCAGATACACCATCTTTGCCATCACGGCCGTTAGAGGCTGTATCCCCAACTTTAGCCAATTGGTCTTTCACAGCTTGTGCCAATCCAA
>CAUSMY010000009.1:0-19370 GCA_963533015.1 uncultured Veillonella sp. | reverse complement strand
TCCTCGAGTAGGACTCGAACCTACGACCGATCGGTTAACAGCCGATTGCTCTACCTGCTGAGCTATCGAGGAATGAACAAACTGGAGCGGAAAACGAGATTCGAACTCGCGACCCCCGCCTTGGCAAGGCGGTGCTCTACCACTGAGCTATTTCCGCATGTATGCAATCCTTGTTTCTTCTTTGTTGCGACTGCTCACTTATAATACCAAAATCTTTTATTATTTGTCAACAACTTTTTAAAAATATTTTCTGGTTAGAAACAACCTGTGATACGTCCTCAATACAACATGGACGAATAGCTATCTACGATAGCAACATCGTCCTATCACAAACATACAGAAAGACCTATCTATGATAAGCCATAAAAAATTGTAGCGACATATAACCCGTATACTTCGCTACAACTTTTCTATTATTTACGACAAACTCATTATAGGATGTGGATATCTCAAATTTTCGTAACTTTTTGCGTTGGGTCCTGTGGATATCTCAAAAAATCCGATTTTTTGAGATATCCACATCCTTTAACATAACTCTCCATATTCCTCTTTCAATATGGCTATGACCAGTTCTTTAATTTCCGGCAGTGTCTCATAATAGAGATTCCAAACTGGTCTTTTACCAAATTTGTATTCATAAGAAACAAGATAGGGAATGGCAGCAATCAGATTCCAAGGTACGTCCTGATGTTTTATTTTAAATTCTTCTGACATTCTAGTTAGATATTTTCCAACAAATTGTAATTTGCAAGCAATTCCATCTTCTACCATATCATCCATAAATCTATCATCAGTCAGTAACTCACCGTGTTCGTCTCGGCCTTTGTATCGTTCCACTACTTCATCGAGTTTGTGTATTAACTCCAACGTATCTACTAGTAGCTTTTTATTTTCCATTCCTATCCCCACATATGAATTGTCTATCTACACATTTTGAAAGTAACAATACTTACCTTCCATCTTGACGTTCAGATCCCGGTCCATCAACAGCTACGTTTACACTAGCTTCACCAAATGTTTTCATATCATTTAGCATATGCATGCCCGCATCAAGGACAGATAGTCCCATGGTGGAGCCTAATGCTTCGTCCATTTCAAAGCCGTAGAACAGATGTGGCTTGATTCCCAAGTATTTCATTTGTGCTGCTTGCACTGGTTCCCCTGTGTGGACAGATGGGAACACGTAATCCATAACCGCTTCATTGATACATTTTGCAGCTAGTACAGCCGCTCCTGCTTCCGCTGTGTCGAAGACCACTACCATGCGATGGCTTGCCGCCCCTAGGATAAGTCCTGTTAAGACCACCACGTCTGGAGATCCTACGGTCGCCAACACATGTACGCCGTCTTGGCTAGGCAATTGGTGCTCAGCCAAGCTCGCCGTCAACTGTTTTGCTTTTTCTTGAATGCTCAATGTGCAATTATTTTCTGTCAACAACTCTGCCATCGGATATCCTGTGATACCTGCTGTAACAGCCAACGCTGAAAGTAAGCATCTTTCACCGACAGTACCGATAGCTATCGTTTGGTAACCCTTATCGCTCAATTCATCAGCTAAGGCAAAACCTACTTCTAGACCTTGTTCTACGATATCAGGCGTCAATGCCGCATGCATGCGGAAAAACTTAGACCCTTTCGCTAGTTTGTGTTGGCGTACCCCTTCGATATGGCTCGTGTCTAATTCTAAACCAGCATCGACTAAGAACACTTCGGCTCCAATTTTCTTCGCTGCCCCATGAGTGGCAGAATGTCCAGATGCCAACCGTTCCATAGCTTTCAAACTTTCCACACCATGGGTTTGGTTTTGTGGACCATCTACGGCGATGTCCGCACCGACAATGACAACGGCATGACGAAGATGGTTAGGTTTTTCTTCTTTCAGAATCCCAGCGATACGTTCTGTAATCCCTTCTAAGCGCGCCAAGGAATACAATGGTTTTGTTAGGTTGTCGATGCGCAAACGACATTCCTCCATGGACGGTTTGTGCAATGGTTCGATGACAAAATTACGCATGGTGCTCACCTCCTGCAACTTCGTGGAACATGTCCACAGCTAAGTTCAACATTTGCATTTGCATAGATCCGCCTGTGGCCTCACCCAAGCAGAATCCAAGGTCTACATAGGCTTCGAGGCCCAATGTTTTCAGTGCATCTTTGTGAGCTTTTTCAGCGGACAAATGGGATGCCATCACATAATCCATGGTGTGCGGATTCATAGCATGCGCAATCAAAGCGCAGGCTGTAGTGTTGAATCCATCGATGACCACCAACGCATGGTTCGCCGCCGCTCCTAGGATAACCCCTACTAGGCAAGCGAACTCTAATCCCCCTACGGCAGACAAAATGCCCAATCCGTCCGTGGCTGGAATATCCGCATATTTCACGAGCGCATCGTAAACGACCTTTTGTTTCACTTTCAATCGTTCGTCTGAAATATTCGTGCCTCGTCCCGTTGCTTCATCTGCTGAAAGTCCGGAGAACTTCGCTGTAATCACCGCACTGGACGTAGTGTTACCAATGCCCATTTCGCCTACTAGGAATGTGTTGAATCCTTCTTTCACCTTGTCTTCTACAAAAGCGATGCCCACCTCAACAGCTTCGATGGCTTTGTCCATAGGCATAGCTGGCTCCTCTAACATGTTGTTCGTACCATTCGGCATTACTTTACGATGGTGTAAGCCCGGTACAGCGGACATATCTGCCGCCACCCCTACATCGATCACCTCAATTTGAGCGCCACAATAATTCGCCAATGCATTGGCAGCTGCTCCTTTAGGAATCAAATAGTTCATGGTCATATGCACCGTTACCTCTTGTGGGTAGGCGCTGACACCGATTTTTGCCACACCGTGGTCACCAGAGGCGATGATCATACAAGGCTTAGGAGCCGTTGGATTCGGTTGATTCGTCGCCGAAGCATAATGCTCTACCATCGTCGCTAACTTACCATACGAACCATATGGAGTCCCCTTACTCCACTGTTCCCCAATTGCGCGTTCAATCTCTTTATTCCGTGGCACAATCCGTGCCAACGTACTTTCATATAAACTCATACGTCCTCCTATGTGAAACCATCATAAGAATACAAAAAAGCATAGCCCTAGACTATGCCAAGATGATTCCATTATAAAGTATTTTTCGGTCAGTTTCAATTTTTATATTCATTTTGTTGTTGGAGTAGTAAAGCCCACATGTATGCTGTAAAAACTGCCCTACGTGAAAGTTTTTAGGAGACATATGTTGGCCCAAGGGATTGCGCTTGATATGAAGATATAAAAATTGAAACCGATCGGGGGGAAAATAGGGTGGGGAAAAGATGTTACTTATTTTTATATACCTCACGTCTATGTGCTACTTCTACTATAAAAATAGTAACTTCTTTATCATTAATTTCGGCAAATAATCGATAATCACCTACTCTATATCGCCATACCCCAGAAAGATTTCCTGTTAGCATTTTTCCGTGGATTCTAGGATCTAATGTACCTACTAAATATTTCAAAACCCAATGTTTTATCATCCTTGCTATGGATTGGTCCAACTTTTTAATTTGCTTTATAGCATGTTCTGAAAATTTAACCGAAAACACTAAATACCAAGCTCCTTCCAAACCTCTTCATGATCGTAAACTTTTTCATTATGAAGGTCTCGTCTTGCCTTTAAAATGCGTTCCTCATTAATTTGTAATTCATCCTCAATCGTATCTAGCACTAGATTACGAATAAAGGAAGATACATTTAAGTTATTGGCAGCAACATACGCTTGAATCATTTGGCTCTCATCTTCAGATAACCGTAAAGAAATAGTAGTCGCCATAAATCTTCCTCCTTTTTGTAATACATGTAATACATTACTTACATTATATCATATATAGACCACCCGTCAAGAAAACCATATTTTTCTTCTCCTAGGTTCCACCCCGCTCAGAGTGATTTAAATTCCTACTTCTCCATAAACGCAAAGGAGCCCACATGTGTGCTGTCAAAAACTTTCACGCAGGGCAAGTTTTCGGGGCCTACACGGGGGCTCAAAATCACTTTCTTTCCCCCTAGGTCGCCCACCGCTCAGAGTAGTTTAAATTCCTCTCCTCTGATAAACGCAAAGAAGCCCCCATGTGTTCTGTCAAAAACTTTCACGTAGGGCAGTTTTTACGGAATACATGGGGGCTCCACACCCGCTTTCACGATATGGAATTTAAACCGATATGAGCGAACGACCTCTCCATTTGTTTGACTGCCACCGCCACACAAATATAAGCGCCCGTATGATCTCATCGATAGCCATAGCTACCCATACGCCAACTAATCCCCAACCAAGGACGATGCCAAAGTAGTACGATAAGGTTACCGCAAAGATCCACATACCAAAGACGCCCACAAACACAGGGATTCGAATATCTCCCGCTGCTTGCAAACACTGCACCAACACAATATTAACACCACGGCCAATTTCCAAAAATATTTCAATAAACAACACATCTTTTGCCAACTTAATAATCTCTTGATTATCCGTCACAAGATGCATCACTGGTTCACAAGCGAAGTAAAAGAACGTACTCAATCCCACACCAACAGAAACACCTGCCGCTGTAGCCATCCATACTCGACGAGATACTTCTTCTTCTCGTTTTGCCCCCATGAGGAACCCCACCACAATTTGCGCTGCATTAGCTAACGCAATGGTATACATGTAACAGAAGGTAGCAATGATATATACATACACTTTCGTAGTAATCACTACTAGCCCCATGAGGTTGATCATTTTCATAATCACAGTCTGTGACATTTGATAGGACAGGGTTTCTCCGCCGGACGGCACGGAAATAAAGAGTAACTGTTTCAGCGTGTCCCAACGGAATGGGCGTATATACTCAACTTTCAGACGAGCCGTTAGTAACGATTGATGGCACCAAATAATAAGACCTAGCCCCAATGCCTTGCTAATCACTGTCGACAAGGATACACCTAGGACACCCATGCTTGGTATTGGGCCCCATCCGTAAATAAGCGCATAGTTCAAAATGATATGAACTACGTTCATGACAAGGGCAATCCACATGGCGATGCGCGGCATGGAATGCCCACGGAACACAGCCACATAAGTCGTATAAATTCCAGTGATAGGAATACTGGCTGCTACAATATTCATATACAAGCTGGTTTCTTGCAGAATCTCTGGTGGTACACCTAACCATTGGCAGAGCTTTTCATGAAAGAGTATCACCACTGCACCAGCAACGACACTAAACAATGTATGAAACACAATACTTATGGTGTAGACTTCATCAATTTTATCCGGACGTTTCGCTCCTAAGTATTGGGCGATCAAAATGGTTGTGGCCGTACTCATTACGATGAGCAAAAAGAGTATCATATTGATAATCTGATTGGCATTTGCTACGGCTGCCACCGCTGTTTCTGCATAATGACTGAGCATAAATTGGTCTACATTCCCCAGTAGCATTTGCAAAAATAATTCTATGAAGATAGGGATACTCAATGCCCCTACCGACAAAGATATATCTTTTGTTACTTTCATAGTGATTCGTTCTTTTCTAAAGCTCCATTCAATACGAGAGATTCCCAACTAGCCACTAGGCGATATCTCGCTTCTGCTTCGGCTTCTTCCCAATGAGCCCCATCTGGGAACCATTCACTGGGAACCTTACCAGATTTAGTAAAGTTCAACGTATATCCCATAGAACGAACTTCTTTGGCTGCCCACCAAGCACCGATGCGATCACGACTATCTAAATATACTGTATCTAATCCAGCGGAAGAAATCCAGGACACAATTTCACTCCAATACTCACTAGGAATTACACTAGCAGCCAATGTTTCTTGTAACGCCTGCTCAGCGACGCCTAATGGATTCTCTACCCCTGGCCCTTCTGTAGTTTGTACTTCCTCTAGCACTTGATCCACAATGGTTTGCGCTGCTTCCATCATACTATTGCTCCTTTCTATCCATCCACTCTATATACTCTTTCCCCCATAAGGCAAGGGCATCTAGAACCGTTCTAAAAGACTCCCCTATGGGCGTTAAATACTATGCTACCTTATACTGCATCTCCTAATTGCATATACTTCTATTATATCACAGACTGTATATTGATTATATGCGCCAATATGCATTCTCCACGCAACCAGTTCTACGCTATCTATCACTGTTTATCAATAGTCAAGCTTGGTAAGCGATCTCGTATCTGTTTCGCTCGCTCCAAATACCGCCCTAAACTATCTCCATTGTCATTAGCATGAAGCAACTGTTTTACAGTAGCTAATTCTTGCTCTACATTTTCAATGGCTTTCAACACATTCATGCGATTTCCGTAGATAATTTCCTGCCACATACTAGGCAGACCACTAGCCGTTCTCGTACTATCTCGCAAGCCACCAGCAGATAAACTCATCCGTTTATCACCCAGTTCATCTCCACCCGCTGTAGTAATCATAATGGACGCCAACATATGTGGCATGTGACTCACCATGGCCAAATATTCATCATGGTGCTCCATCTCCACATATTCAATACTAGACCCCACAGCACGGCCCATGTCAGCTAACTCTCGTGCTACTGTAGCATCATAGGCTGATTGTGCCTCATCCTCTAAGACAATCCACCCCATTTTCTGAAACAAATCTTGGTGAGCTTCTGCATAGCCACCTTTTTCAGAGCCCGCCATAGGATGAATCGATACAAAATGAACGCCTTCTGGAATATGTGCGTACACGGTACTGGCAAACTCATCTTTCGCACTGGATACATCTGTCACCACTTGCCCCGGACGGAATAAATGGGCCACTTCTTCAAATAGATGACCATTCGTTTCTGGAGGCAAGGCAAACACAACGATATCTGCACCCGTAATAATAGGTTCCACCATTGTGAAAGCTTGCGATACACAGCCTTCGGCTAGAGCCACATCACAAATCTCTTGGCGCCGAGCGTAACCGATGACATCATATGTTGTATATGCTCGTAATGCTTTTGCTAGAGATGCCCCTAGCAACCCTAACCCTATAATGCCCACTGTTCGTGCCATCGAATCCCTCCTACTCCTCACCTTGAGGATATATATCCATGCAGATAGTCAAATGCTCCTTAGCTGCGACTAGTCGATTTGGTGCGTATAAGCACCTGTCATAGACATAGTCTGTTATTCTATATTTACTAGTTCTACCATGATTTTCTTATGCGGTCAACCTTTCATTATATTGAAAGTAACTATCTTTAGTTAGAAAGTATTACCTCCGTTTAAAACAAATAGCATGCTGTACGGTTAAAAACCACATAGCATGCTATAAAAATATATTAGTTTTGTACAACTGTAAAACGTTGACGAATGAATGGTGTATCATAGAATTATTTACGATTCTGCAGCTCGACGCTTATCCCACGCCAACAGAAAAATAGTAACAATAATCAGCGTCATTCCCATCATATCCCACCGAGAAAATTCATTACCTAGTATTAGCCATGCTAACACAGCCGCTGAAATTGGTTCGATGGATGAAAGTATGGATCCTGTAACAGCACCCACACGACGCACTCCTTCTAGATACGCATTAAAGGATACTACGGTACCGAAGATAATAATACTCCAGAAACCTCCGTGAGCCCATAGATCCCAAACGATTCCCTCTGCACTCGGTTGGGTTACTATCCACGCAAACACTCCACCAATCAGCATTCCGAAGCCAACGATAGGAGCTGTTCCATACTTCGTTAATAATGGAACTGGTTGCACTGTATAAATACCGACCGCCACAGCAGATGTAAGGCCCCAAAATAATAAGGTATCATCTAAGGCTGCTAGATTCCACTCTCCTTGCAAGGCAATAATCGCCGTACCTATAGTAGCTAAGATCACGCTTATCGCTTCGGCAAACCTAGGTAATGCCATACGTCGAAACGACACATATAAAATAATGAGAGATGGACCTACATATTGTAGTACCGTGGCAATTCCTGCCCCTGCATAGGCAATGGCTTTGAAATAGGTATATTGACACAGCCACATTCCCAATATGCCAAATATGATGAGCCTTATAGTATCTTTTGTATGAGTAAATACTTTAAAAATAGATACTCTACCTTGCCAAAATGCAGCGAGTACTGTAATGGCTCCAGCTAAGGTCAGTCGCATAGCTACTACCCATTCCGCAGGCATATTCCTTTCTTGCTGCACAAATTGTGAACACATCCCGGAAAATCCCCAAAGGATGGCACCTATTATGATATACAACATGCCTTTCAGTATATATGAATTCATAACACCTCTAATCACTTTCAGTATAACGATTGGCGTCGAAAGCAAGCATAAAAATAGTAATAATAATAAGAATAAAACCTATAATATCATAACTTGTAAAATGATTATCTAATATAGTCCAACCCAACAGTGCGGCAGAAATTGGTTCTACAGAAGACAAAATAGAGCCCCGAACAGCCCCTATCCGCTGTACCCCTTCATGGTAGGCATTGAAAGAAACCACTGCGCCTAAAAAAACAAGGCTAAAAAAGGCTAACCATGTCCATAAGTCCCATATGCTTTCAGTGTTATTCAAGTCGAAGATGCCACAACCTACTAGACCACCAATGACCATAGCAAACCCTACGATCGGCATGGTTCCATAGGTACGAAGAATCCGATTGGGCTGATAGCTATAAATCGCTACCGCCACAGCCGAAATAAGCCCCCAAAACACGATGGTACTTTGCATCTGACTCGCATCCCATTGCCCTTGCAAGGCAATACATACAATTCCCAACGTTGCCAAGATAACGCTGAGCATTTCTATCCATCGAGGCCATTTTACATATCGCAAACTCACATAGATAATAATAAAAGATGGCCCTAAATATTGGAGTACTGTCGCAATACCGGCCCCCGCATAATAAATCGATTTAAAATAAGAATATTGGCACAACCCTATACCAAATACAGCAAAGATGACGAGATCCAATACATCTCGTTTACAACGCCATACATTGAAAATATCTTTACCTTTTTGTGAATAAGCCAAACCTAAAGTGATAACCCCTGCCAGCAAAAGCCGAATGGGAACTAACCACTCCGCCCGTACATGTCGAAACTGTTGCAAAAACTGTGAGCACATACCGGAAAAGCCCCATAGTATGCCCCCTAAAATTGTAAGCCCTACACCTTCCATCATATAGCGGTTCATATATATTCTCCTTAGTCTCTAAGCAAGCTTTTATGAATTTTGACTACCACTTTACGAATCTGTTGTACCTCATGAGGTGCAATCAAGGTTCGATGTAATTCTCCTGGATAAAAGATACAATAATCCCCTGGACGAACAGTAATCGTTACTGTCCCTCCTTGAGTTGGATCATAGAAATAACAATCCTTGTCATCATAAGCCTCCACCACATCTGGTACCGTTTCACGAATGAGGACTTCCATCCGCTCTTCCCCTATGACAAGAAATTGCACATCCATGTAATCCTTGTGCCCCTCAATCTTTGTTTCCTCATAGACCCGTGTATCCACAATATCTACATTGGCATACATCAAATCCCCTTCAATGGGATAGTGTCCCCCTGTAAAAGTCGTAAAATCATGAGACTTTAAAAACTCCAAGGCCCGTTCCACTGCCTTAGGATAGTGAAACTGTTTGTAATCTATAGCTATACTTTGATATATCATGGCAGACTCCTTTATCATTACTCCATGTATCCCGTACATTTCTATGGCACTAACACATAAATCGTATCTATCTACTTTAACTATACTCGTATCGCCATAGAAGGTCAAACACAATTTCTGAGGAACGCCGTTTCGAGTAGCCGCCTTGTGGCGCCCCTTACTACCTAAATTACACAAACGCAAGAAGCCCATGGCGTGCTCCTGAACAAACATTATGAAATACCGTTTGAGAAGGAATATGTTGCGGTCTTCCTTAACCTTGAGAAACGCCATTATATGTAGAACATTGGTGACGTCCTTATTTTTATTACATTACACTAATGCAAAAAAGCGTGGCATACTCCGGAGCAAACCTACCGTAGGATCAGTTTGAGAAGGAGTATGTAACGGTCTTTCCTTGAGAAACGCCGTTACGAGTAGTAGCCTTGTGGCGCTCCTTACTAACTAAATCACACAAATACAAAAGACCGTAACATGCTCCTGAACAAACCTACCGTAGGATCAGTTTGAGAAGGAGTATGTTACGGTCTATTTTTGCACTAACTAGTTAAGAACGCCACAGGCTACATAGCATCACAAGTTACGACTCTTCGTGCCCCGCAAATCCCGCAATGATTGTTTCAGCTTGTTTATGCGGCACTTCTTCATATCCACTAAATTCCATGTTAAACACACCTTGCCCTTGTGTCATGGAGCGCAAAACGGTTACATAATCCAACATTTCCACCAATGGAACTTGGGCTTTCACTACAGTGATACCTTCACGCACACCTTGGTCCATTCCGAGTACACGACCACGACGGCTATTCAAGTCACCCATGATATCGCCCATAAATTCTTCTGGACCGATGACATTCACATTATATATTGGTTCTAGCAAAATTGGTTTTGCATCCGGTACGCCTTTTTTCAAAGCTTGAGCGGCCGCCATTTTAAAAGCCAATTCCGACGAATCCACTGTGTGATACGAACCATCTACTAATGTCACTTGCACCCCAATCATTGGGTACCCTGCCAGCAATCCTTTTTCCAAGGTTTCACGAACACCTTTTTCCACGGCTGGAATGTATTGACGAGGCACTGCACCACCAAAGATTTTATCAACAAATTCAAATTCCCCTTCATATAGGGGCGCAATACTCAATTTCACATGACCATATTGACCATGACCACCACTTTGCTTTTTATATTTACCCTCTACTTCCACTGTACCACGAATCGTTTCACGATACGGAATATAAGGAGTTTCTAATTTCGCGCGGACCCCATATTTACGTTCCATTTTTTGTAAAATATGTTCTAAATGGACATCGCCCATACAACGCACTTGCATTTGGCGACCTTCTACATCTTTGACCACTTCACACGTAGGATCTTCTTCGGAAATCCGTCCCAGAGCATTCGCTAATTTTTCTTCTTCCCCTTTTTTCTCAGGTACCATAGCGATACGATATAACGGTTGTGGGAAGCGAATTGGCGCATATTGTACTTTAAATTCAGCGGTACCAAAAGTATCTCCTGTTTTCGTTTCTGCTAATTTAGGAATGACCACGATATCACCGGCTTTTGCCACTTCTACTGGCACTTGTTGTTTACCAATCAAAGTGACCATTTTGCCCCATTTTTCTTCTACATCACGAGTTACATTGTACAGCTTATCGCCTACTTTCAATTCACCAGAGAAGACACGAACAAAACTTTGTTTGCCTGCAAAGGGGTCTAAAATTGTTTTAAATACGAACCCTGTAAACGGTTTATCTGCCACCACGATATGTTCTTCCTTAGAATCTACACCGATAGCCGTCATTACTTTTTTCGTTGCATCTGGCATATAACGAATCATACGATCTAATACTTGGTCCATACCGATACGACCCAAAGCCGTTCCACACATCACAGGACACACACGACCTGTCAACATACCTTCCCGTAAACCTTGGCGAATTTCTTCCAATGTTAATTCTTCGCCTTCTAAATATTTTTCTAATAATGTATCGTTACCTTCTGCTGCCGCTTCTACCGTCATTTCACGAATTTCTTCTACTTTTGCAGATAATTCAGCTGGCACGTCCACTTCTGTCATCTTCCCATTTTCATAGACATAGGCTGTCCGCTTCGCCACGTCTACTACACCTTTGAAAGTAGGCCCTTCACCAATTGGGATTTGCAATGGCATAATCGCCTTTCCAAAAAGCTCGCGCATCTTTTCTAAAGTGCCAAAGAAATCTGCTTTTTCACTGTCCATTTTATTGATGAAAGCCATACGAGGCATTTGCAATTCTACACCATATTCCCAAGCACGGATGGTATCGATTTCTACGCCTGTACCAGCAGATAATACCATGAGCATACCGTCTGCTGCACGCAAAGCAGACCGTACTTCCCCATGGAACTCAGAATAACCTGGAGTGTCGATAAAATTAATTTTATGGCCTTTCCATTCACAAGGTGCCATACCTAATTGGATCGTCACATTCCGTTTGATTTCTTCTGGTTCAAAGTCCATAATATGTTTATTATCTTGTCCTTTGCCTACAAAGTCTACAGCACCACAAGACAATAGCAATGCCTCTACTAATGCTGTTTTACCCGCCCCGTCATGGGAGACCACCGCCACGTTTCTGATTAAATCACTAGTATATTCTTTCATGAACATCGTCCTCCTTTACAGCCGAAAACAGTCTATTGTTTAAGTAATTCTACACAAACAAGAAAACTCCTTTTAAAAATCGCAAGATATTCATGCAAATTACGCATGTATCTAATTGTATATGGTTGAAAAATTATTTTCACGTATACTCCGTTACTTCTCTACTCAACTAAATTTTTACTAGGTAAATTCTATAGTTTATGGTATTCTAATAGATATATCATTTCAGAACATATATGGGAAGGGAGTTATATAGTATGAAAGACAATGAATCAAAGTCGTCATTGCATCGTGGACTGAAAAGTCGACACATGCAAATGATCGCCTTAGGAGCCTCTGTGGGGACAGGCCTCTTCTACGGATCCGCTCCCACAATTCAACTGGTAGGACCAGGTGTTATTTTCTCTTATTTATTAACCGGTATTTTTATTTTCTTTTTAATGCGTATGCTAGGAGAAATGTCAGTACGCGAACCTGTGTCTGGCTCCTTTACCTATTTTGCTAGTAAATATTGGTCTTCGTTTGCAGGCTATTTATCTGGTTGGAATTACTGGATCGTATACATGCTTGCCAGCATGGCAGAACTCGCTGCGATTTCAGTGTACTTAGATTTCTGGTTACCAGGCATTCCGCACTGGATTACTACACTGGCTTGTATTACATTGGTTACGGTGATTAATCTCATCAATGTTCGTGCCTATGGGGAAGTGGAGTTCTTTGCTTCTTTGATTAAAGTAGTGGCCATCATCGCCATGATTGCCTTTGGTGCATACCTCATCTTCTTTGGAGATATGGGGCCATTCCCACACAACTTTTCTAATCTTTGGATTCATGGTGGATTGTTCCCAAATGGAGCCTATGGTTTCATCGCCTCTATTGCTGTAGTTATGTTCTCCTTTGGTGGGGTCGAATTGATTGGTATCACTGCGGGGGAAGCAGAAAACCCTGAAAAAACATTGCCAAAAGCGATTAATGAATTATTAGCCCGTATCCTGATCTTCTATGTAGGTACAATGACTGTCATCATGGCATTATCTCCATGGAATGAACTTGGCACACAAGCGAGCCCATTTGTTCAAATCTTTACCAACATCGGTATTCCAGCCGCAGCTCATATTTTGAACTTCGTTGTTGTGGTTGCGGCCTTATCTGTATACAATAGCTTGCTCTACAGTAATTCTCGTATTTTGCACAGCATGGCATTGTCTGGTGATGCTCCAAAAATCTTCAAGAACTTAACAGCTACAGGGGTGCCATTGATTGCTACTTTGTTCTGTGCCGCCTTAGCCTTGATCGTTGTATTCTTAACATACATCTTCCCAAGCGCTAGTGATGTGTTCTTGCAATTGTTGGCTATCATCGTAGCAGGCCTTATCATTGCATGGTTCATCATTCCAGTGACACACCTTAAATTCCGCAAACGTTTTGCTCGCGAAGGTCGCCTTGATGAATTGAAGTTCAAGTCTATCTTGTATCCATTCACAAACTACTTCTGCTTTGCGTTCATCGCTATGGCAGTCGGCGTAATGTTGACCATGGATTCCATGCGCACATCCATCTACATCATACCAGTATGGATTGGCGCTCTGTACATTGCGTATAAACTTAAGAAAAAATAATATCTAACACAAAAAGGATAGCTAAGCATATGCTCGGCTATCCTTTTTATTATGTCATTTCAATGGAAATTTTCGTGCTTTTTGCAAATAAAATTTTCTTCAATAGAAAAAATCGCTATTTTTGCAAATGAAAGTAGCCCCTACACAATTTGGCTAAGCCCTTTCAGATGTGATACTATACTAGTAATTAATATATAACCACTTATGATTACGTTATGCGTATGTTATAGTTACACTATATGTATGTTATATTTACGAGGTACCACAATGGCATGGCTAGAAATTACACTGACCACGACGCATGAAGCGTCTGAACTCATTACAGATACATTACTCGCTTTAGGCTCTGAAGGTGTTTATACAGAGGACCCTTATGAGTTTGAGCAATTGACCGACGATGGATTCGGCATTATCAAACCGGATCGCGAGGAACTCTACGATTCCTCGGACGTCACTGTGAAAGCCTATATAGACCCAGACCTATATGAGGTTGATCAATTAGAGACTCTCATAAAAAGTGAGCTCCAGCAATTACAAAGTACTTTCACCATGGAATTTGGTCCTCTCAATCTATCTATTATTATGGCTGATGAATCAGGTTGGGACGATTGGAAAACGCAATATCCACCCATCCCTATGACGGACAATCTTACCATTATTCCAGATTGGGCGGAGTATAATCCTCGTGAAGGGGAGCACCTCATTCGCATCGAACCTGGTATTGCCTTTGGCACTGGCGATCATCCTACCACAAGATTGGCAATCCAAGCGATGGCACAACATCTCACGCCTAACAGTACCGTCTTTGACGTAGGCACGGGATCTGGCATCATCGCCTTATCGGCAGGAGCCCTTGGCGCACATTCTGTGACAGCCTTTGACCTAGATGAAACCGCCACGGCCAACGCTCGTAACCATGTGGCAATGAATCAATTGGAATCCGTTGTGACGGTACTAACAAATAATTTATTAGAAGGCGTGACGGAAACAGCCTCCCTCATCATGGCGAATATTATTACGCCTATTTTGCTACGTTTACTAGACGATGCTTACCGTTGCCTAGAACCTAAGGGCGTATTCATCATGAGTGGCATTCAAGAGGGGGAAGAGCAACTCCTCATCGAGGCAGCCTCAGCCGTTGGCTTTATCAATCTGTCTACTACCGCAGAAAACAACTGGGTCTGCATCACCTGTCATAAATAATATTGGTACTACCTTTGTCTAAGGAGTCTACAACATCAGTACAATTACACTCTACAACAGCAACACTATTGTCGCTTATACACTAGTGAAGTTGCTAATCTATACCAAGATTTCCTATAGACAAGCACACTCTAGTAGTCGGTATGTTGTGCTTACTATACAACTGACCGGTTCTTGTATCATCCATAGAAGCTAAATACGATATAGAGTCTAACTATGACACGAAAAAGCACGATTCTAATATTTTCGCATATAAAAAACGCGATTTCGGACACGATTTTAGTTTTCGTGCTTTTTCGCGTTTTTTATATCGTTTATAGCATTGATAAGAATTAAATTAGATTAATTTAGCCTAGCCAACGTTTATCCACGGATTGTATACTGCACTGCTCTGCCTTGGCCTACTTGTTCAATATACTTTTCTTCCAATAATTCACGAATATGCTTTAATACTTTTGATTTACTATATGTTGTTATTTCAACTAAGGATTTAGTCGTAACATACCCTTTTGTAATCCAATCATATATCTCTAAAGCAGTATCGCTTACCCCTTCTAAAGACTGACGTAGCACAGGCAAAATAACCTCTATGGAGTTAGCTGTAATCGTAAAGCTCGGCTTCGATTTGCTTGTATGATAAGAACGAATAATCCTTTGTACACCCGTTCCATATCGTTCAATTAGATTTAACCTAAAAAATACATCACCCACAATAGGATTTTTTAGTTCTGATATACTAGCCTCCAAATAGTCCTTTTCCGTCAATCCTGGTGGCAACGCACCTGGTGATACGATGCGAATATACTCATCATACATCGAAATCTGAATATGCCGTTGACTATCCCAATCACGATGTACCAATGCATTTGCTACAGCCTCACGAAAGGCAACCTTAGAAATTCGTTCAATGGGTTTACGGTAAAAGCCTTGAATCTCTTCATACTCATAATATTGCTCGAATACTTTCAAAGCCTCTTGATGTTGCTTTAAAATAGCTTCATGTTCATACTGATATCGATTCAAAATGATATTTTCAGTTTCCCCGAACCTAGCTATATCAATCCCTGTAAATTGATTCACATCGGCTAATAGTGCTCCTGCATTCGTAAATCCATCCTTACGGTCATATAGATCTAAGGTAATTAATAAATCTTCTGAAAGTGTAGAAATGCCCATTTCTTCTTGGCAGTATCTTTCAAGGATAGAAAATTCCAAATCTTGTTTTTGACTAACTAGGGCGTCAAAAGTAGTATTTGTCCCTTCCATACACAATCGTCTAAACGCAATTCGATCCACTGGGATTGTAGCACTATCATGTCTTCGATACGCTTTCCCTTTATATACATACGGTGTATCTTCACCTTTATATACCGTAAGAATAATTACATTCGTACGTTCATCAATCTGTAATGTATACTCTGGTTGCGGATCAATAGAATCATTAATAGTATTTTCTATATCTAAACAAGCCTGCCTAGGATTTACAATACCTTTATATTCGCCTTCATCAGTGACTCCAAATATAATTTGACCAGTCCCATAATTAGCAAAAGCACTCACTGTTTTTAAAAAAGTTTTATTCTTACCAACTTCTTGCTTATATTCTAAGTCTACGGATTCTCTCATGATACTCACCTCTTGTCAAGTATAGCAGAAAAAAGCAAAAAAAGCACGATTTTATAATTTTCTATTCTAAAAAATACGCTTTCACATACGATTCTAATATTTGCGCACGCAAAAAACGCGATTATGCAAATGATTTTAGTTTTCGTGCTTTTTCGCGTTTTTTATATCTTTTCTAATGTTGTATAGCATAGAAACAGGTTATACACATATTTACTATTATAAGGGCTATATTACCACAACTACAGATCATCCACGGAGTTTATAATGCACCACTCTGTCTTGGCCTACTTATTCAATATAGCACTCTTGCAATCACTCTCGGATCTACTTGAATACCTTTGATGGATCATCTGTTGTGATTTCATCGCATAGTTTCTATGATAGTAATCGCAGCTATAATAATGCATCGCTGTTATACTTCTACTACGATTTGCGCGCCTGTTCGCATGTGATAACACACCAGCCGATAGGCTCTTAACGCAAAAGTTTTTTCTGTGTCTTGTATTTTCGCTGTATTTGCTACCTCTTGTAGCAGTCCTTTATGACATTGTGCATCATCTACCCCCAATGCACTCTGTTTGGATTCCAACACTCCCTCATCAGCATACAAAGGGTCATGTACTAGCGGATGTCCTATGTGTGCCATGGTCACTCGAATTTGGTGGGTCTTGCCTGTCCACAAGCAAATGCGCACGTCTGTTGTATCTTGCGTCGCATCATAGTGTAGCACTTCGTATTCCGTTTTCGTCATCACACCCTCTGGATGTACCTCTTGGTGGATTCCATCTGTACTTTTGCGGATGGGCAATTCAAGCATCTCATGCGATTGTTCCAATCTCCCTTGTACCGTTGCTCGGTACCATTTTTCTAACCGATTGTCGTCCATCTGCCGTTGGTAATAGTGTTGTGCCAAGCCATGCTTTGCTACTACCACCAAACCGGATGTATCACGATCTAAACGATTTAAAAATCGTACTTTTCCGTAAATCTTATGTACTTTAAAATAGTGAGCTACTCCGTTCGCTAAGGATACTTGTCCTTTTGAGTTCATCGTAATTCCCGATGGTTTATCTACGATAAGAATATCTTCGTCTTCATAGGCTATTGTTAAGGGCATTTCTATTGGATCGTGGTCAATGCATTCTTTTAGAGGAATAATCTCTAATACCATTCCCTGTGAAAGTCCCGATTTCGCCGTACACAGTTGTCCATTTAAACGAACACCTTTTGCTGCAAAAAGATCTTTCATCGTTTTCCGAGGAAATTGATGGGTATCTAGCCATTCTCCTAACGTTGTCACAGGTGTATTTTCAATTGTATATGTTAACATTCGTTTGTCTTTCATATAGTTTCCATTTCATCTTAGTCACTTATGTCTAAATTATCTTCTAACACGTATTTTTTAATACATATTTTTTAGATTCTACTTACTATATATCCATACTTTCGTCAAAATATAGCAAGCACTTTTTACTTTTTCTCTACTGTTCTATCTACATTTTACCATATCCAGCCTTATAAAATGCCTCTCCCTGGCAAATGGCCGATGTCAATTTTTGTTGGAAAAATAATTACCTAGCTTTAAGAGAGGTTCCTCGTTACTAAAGAATCCTGTGTCCACCATGTTTAATTGCTTGTAACCATCCGTTACTTTTCTTTTCCACACCCGGGATCCCAGCTCTAGGTGTGGACGAATATGTAATTGTTGGTGGCGTTGGCAGGTTATGCACTAAATTCTTTACGCTCTGCCGTGAAAGTCAGTCATATAAACTAGAGAAAACCGCTCTTACATCATAGTTGCAATACCATTAACCAAAGTTGAAAAGTCTTCCATAAGCTGGAAAAATGAATAATTCTTAATTCTACCCATATGATAGCCAAATATCTAATGATGCTACAAATTTACTTTTATAGGCAAAAATGATATTCTATCATTACTATATAAAATTAGTTTATTGAAAAAGTCAGGAGAAAGTAATGGGATTGTTTTCAAAAAATAAAGGTGATCTTTTTATTCGCTGTAGTCATTGTGGGTATACTACAAAAGTTACAAAAGAATTATTCGCAAAAATTTTAGGTGCCGCAACAGTTGGTTTTGGCTTTAAAGCATGGGTAGGATTTCTATTTGCGGGCACAGGCTTTGCAATGGCTATTTGTATAGCTATTCTTGCTGGTGGTGTAGCTATGATGGCATATGCTAAAACTATTGTAGAGTGGCTTAACAAGCGCTATTCTTGTCCCCAATGTAGCAATAAGTCCTGGGATACATATGAAGAAAGCGAATTAGAGTTATTGGATCAAAAAGAGCAAGAAGATGATATGAAAGAATTCTTTGGTGGGGAAGATACTGTTGTCTATTTCGACGAAAAAATACGTATTGCTTTTGAAGCTGGTATAAAACATGCTCAATCAGAAATAGCTATCGCCGTACCTTTTATCAACAAAAGCATTATTTCTGAAAAAATTACACTGAAAGAAACCTTACAAAGCTTAATAGTAGATGCACTAAAAAGAAATGTAAAAGTGAAAATTTTATACGGAATGAAAAAGAATACCAGTGATGACCCCGCTCTTCAACAAGCACGTCAAGATATGA
>CAUSMY010000008.1:0-20002 GCA_963533015.1 uncultured Veillonella sp. | reverse complement strand
GAATCGGCACAAGGAATGCTACTTGATCTGCCCATTCACTAGCATCGGAACTACCCAATACATGATCCAGTCCTTCGTCTGTATTCGGTTTAATCACTTCTACCCATTGGGCAAATTTAGATTGCAAAATACGACGATATGCCTCTTCTTCCATTGGCTCATCTTGTACAGCATTCAGAGGTGTTACCTCTGCCACATAATATGGATCCGTAGATGTAATGGCATCTAACTGAATACGAGTGACGCCTTCTACTAAAATACGTACCACACCGCCTGGTAAGCGAAGCATTTGATTTATTTTAACTATTGTTCCCACTTGCCCTAATTCAGACAAAGTAGGAGTTTCGATATTTTCATCTTTTTGGGTAGCTACTGCTAAATATTGATCGCCGTCCATAGCCGCTTTCACAGCTTGTACAGAAGCCGTACGTCCAATATCCAACTGTGTAACTACTTTGGGAAATACGACCATTCCACGAAGGGGAACCATCGGTAATGTCATAGGTTTAGTTTCCATTGAACCTCCCAGTACTATATTATAAAAAGAAACTCATTCCCCTTTGAAATGAGTTTCTTTGCCTTTACTATCTGATTGCGTCAGGTCGACTCATTTATTGAGTATTGGCTCTTCTTCGCCACGAACCGCTTTATCTGTTACGATGCACTCTTTTACATCTTTCATAGATGGCACTTCGTACATCACACGTTTCATAACTTTTTCGATAATGGCCCGCAAACCACGTGCTCCTGTATTGCGTTCTAAAGCTTCCTTCGCAATTTCATGGAGGGCAGCAGATTCAAAGACTAATTTTACATCATCCAAAGATAGCATTTTTTCGTATTGTTTCGTCAATGCATTTCTAGGCTCTGTCAAAATTTTAATTAATGCCTCTTCATCAAGTGGGCTGAGCGTAACCATCACTGGCAATCGTCCAATAAATTCAGGAATTAACCCGAATTTTTGTAAATCTTCTGGCACAACTTCTTTCAGAATCGAAGCAATATTCTTCTCTTCTTTCTTTTGAATATCTGCACCAAAACCTAATGTTTTTGTAGCTGTTCGTTTTGTGATGACTTTATCCATGCCATCAAACGCACCACCACAAATAAATAAAATATTCGTTGTATCTAAATGTAACATCTCTTGGTTAGGATGTTTTCTGCCACCTTGTGGAGGAACAGATGCTACTGTACCTTCAAGGATTTTTAACAAGGCTTGTTGTACACCTTCACCAGATACATCACGAGTGATGGACGGATTTTCTGACTTACGAGCGATTTTATCAATTTCATCAATATAGATAATACCGCGCTGCGCCAATTCCAAATCATAGTCTGCAGATTGGATAAGTTTCAAGAGAATGTTTTCTACATCTTCCCCTACATAGCCAGCTTCTGTCAAACTAGTGGCATCCGCCATGGCAAATGGTACTTGTAACATTTTAGCCAATGTTTGAGCCAGTAATGTTTTACCACTACCTGTGGGCCCAATAAATAAGACATTGGATTTTTGCAGCTCTACATCGTCCACAACATTATCATGTTGCAATCGTTTGTAGTGGTTATATACTGCGACAGCTAAGGAAATTTTAGCATCATCTTGACCAATGACGTATTGATCTAAATGGGCTTTGATTTCTTTAGGAGTCGGTATATCTTGTAGATCAAATGTATCTGGTAACTCTTCCACTTTGTCTTCATTGACAATATGTTGACATACATCAATACATTCATTGCAGATGAATACATTAGGGCCTGCTACCAATTTATCTACTTCATTTTCTGTTCTACCACAAAAATTACAACGTCTTTCTTTATCATCTTTACTCAAACTCGTGCCTCCTTATTTGCTTGCTTGGGCTGGTCGAGTCAACACTTCATCAATCAACCCATAGTGTTTTGCATCCTGTGCAGACATAAAGTTATCTCTGTCTGTATCTTGGGCAATTACCTCAATAGGTTGACCTGTATGATGAGCCAACACGCCATTCAATTCTTCTCGCAAACGCAATATTTCACGTGCGTGAATTTCAATTTCAGAAGCTTGTCCTTGAACACCACCCAATGGTTGGTGAATCATAATACGAGAATGTGGTAATGCATATCGTTTGCCTGCAGCGCCTGCTGTGAGCAATAAAGATCCCATACTAGCTGCTGAACCTACACAAATAGTAGATACATCAGGCTTGATGTACTGCATCGTATCATAAATAGCCATACCTGCTGTCACAACACCACCTGGGCTATTAATGTATAAATGGATATCTTTATCTGGATCTTCAGACTCCAAGAATAGTAATTGCGCTACAATACTATTGGCAACGGTATCATCGATAGGACCACTTAATAAAATGATCCTATCTTTTAATAAACGAGAATATATATCGTAGGATCGCTCACCACGACCGGTTTGTTCTACTACGATTGGCACATACATAGACATATTACACCTCTTATACATGCACCTCTATTAGCGATTATTCCGCTTTTTCAGCACCTTTAGCGTTCTCGATAATCAAACGAGCTGCTTTTTTACGAGCTACGGAACTTGCTAACATAGATACACGACCTTCTTTTACAATGATATCGTATACTTCTTTAGGATCAGCACCGAATTGTTGGGACATAGCAAAGATTTCGTAGTTCATATCTTCTGGAGTTACTTGAACTTCTTCTACTTTTGCAATTTCGTCTAATACTAAATCAGCACGTACATTTTCAACTGCTGCTGCTTTATTTTCTTCGCGCAATTCTTCGATTGTTTTATTAGAGAATTTTAAGTAATCTTCTAATTTCAATCCACGACCTTCAAGGTTCATAGCTAATTCTTGAACCATTTGTTCAGCGCGATCTTCAATCATAACTTCTGGAATATCTACTGTTGCATTTTTAACTGCCAATTCTACTAATGCTGCATTGTAAGCATCGATAGCACGACGAGCTGCATCATCTTCCATGCGTTTACGAAGATCTGCTACAAATTCTTCTGCTGTGTTGTAAGCAGGTTCAGTTTTGCCTTGTCCAACAGATACGGAACGTACGAATTCGTCAGTGATTTCTGGCAATTCTTTACGTTTAATATCGTGGATATGGCATTCGAATTTTGCTTCTTTACCAGCTAATTCTGCAACGAAGTAATCTTCTGGGAAGGATACTGTTACAGTTACATCTTCACCAGCTTTGTGACCAATTAATTGTTCTTCAAAGCCAGGGATGAAGCTGCCAGAACCGATTTGTAATGGGTAGGATTTACCTTCGCCACCATCAAATGCTTCGCCATCAACGAAACCTTTGAAATCGATTGTTGCAAAGTCATCGTTTTGTACAGTAGCACCTCCTGGAGCTGCTACCATTTTAGCTTGTTGGTTACGAATATTGTTTAATTGCTCTTCTACTTGTTCATCAGTAATTGTAGCATCTTGTTTTTCTACTTCTAAACCTTTGTAGTCACCCAAAGTTACTTCTGGTTGTTTTACCAATGTAGCTTTAAAGATCAAATCTTTACCTTCTTCGAATTGTTCGCGTTCGATTTCTGGTTCGCTTACAGGAATGATTTCTTTCTCACGAAGCGCTTGTGTGTAAGCACGACCTGCCAAAATTTCGAATGCTTCTTCAGCAATTGCTTCTTTGCCATAGTTCATTTCTAAAATTTTACGAGGTGCTTTACCTTTACGGAAACCTGGGATATTTACTTGGCCAGCAATGCGTTTCACCGCTTGCGTGAAGCCTTTATTTACTTCTTCCGCTGGAATTTCGATAGTAATAGATACTTTGTGTTGATCTACAGGATTTACTGTTGCTTTCATGAAAATATTTCCTCCTTAGGGCAAATGATACCCAAATTATAAGTTTTAATATTGCATTTTTAATATTATCACAAAGTAAGCAATAGTGCAATTATTTACACTAGTTACCTTGTTCTTCAGCGATAAGTTTCATGATATCATGACGACTTACCATACCTACTAAATGATAAGCATCATCGACGACTGGTAAATTTTTCAAATGCTTCTCTACCATAGCGCCTACCGTCACTTCTACTTCTGCATCTGCATAGGCTGTGATGACTTCCGTAGTCATAATTTCTTCTACTTTCGTAGCCACTAATTTTTTAAATTGTGCATCATATTCACCAATGCCACCGTAATAGATATTCGCTCCTAAAATGTTAATGTAGTGCGGTGCATGAGGGCGTACTTTTTTATATAATAAATCGCCTTCAGAAATAATACCGATTAATTTATTGTTATCATCTACTACGGAAATGGCTGTTAAATTATGTTTCACCATCAATTTAGCAACTTCTGTCAATTGTTCCTCTTTGCCAACGGTAATTGGGTATTTGTTCATAATTTCTTGTAATATCATAGTATGTCCCTCCTATTTCATATATACATATGCGGCAAATATAATCATCATTAGTGCAGTCACTACTAATATAGCAGTCAAGCTTTTTCGATTGCCTCCATCGCCACCTTCTTCCGTGCCTACATGATTGCCTTCTTCATCATAGGTATGTCGATATTGTCCTTCTAAATCAGCATAATCCATGACATCCTCAACTTGTTCTTGATTACGTAGTTCCTGTAATCGTTTTCTACGTTCTTCTACATCATTTGTAGCATGATGTACCTGCAATTTCATCATATCTTCTCGAATTCTATCAATATGAGGCACCATCATTTGCAATCGTTCTATCAACATTTTATTAATCTCTACACATTTTGTCAGTATCATTTGATGGAACAGTAACACCTGAGTCATATCTTCTTCTGAGCTAGCCTCAATCTGCTCTTCTAACACACGATTCGCATATTCTTTTTCATCTAAAAGCATATCTACAATGGCAGAAATATAGTAATCTACATAATCAAAAATTCGATTTAACTCTACATTTTGTGCTAACAAGTCCTGTTTGGAGTGCCAAACATAGGCCGGATTTCCATTTCGGTCCTCAATTTGCTGAATCATATTACCCATATCTATATATGTATCTATTAGACTACAAATTGTATCTGTAACATTACCATACTCTTTCATGGCATCATGAAGTAACCCACGCCTTTCCTCCATAGCAGCCAAAAGCCCTTTTTGTTCTACTTCGACAAGCAATGCTTCATATCCTTGTATTTCTTCTTCTATTTCAGAACGAATCGCCAAGATATCTTGCTTGCCGTCTACTAATTCTTCTTTATATTGAGATATAAATTGGACTCCCTCCAAAGGTAACTCTTGTGCATCTACTGATACATATGTAATTCCTTTTTCAATAGCGCCTTTCATATACGTCTCCTTCCTTACCAATGATATGGTTCATTTCGATTGATTTTACATGCTCTATATAATTGTTCCACTAGTACCAATCGTACCATTTGGTGAGTGAAAGTCATAGGACTGATCGATAGTTTCCATTGCGCTCGTTGGCGCAGTTCTTCTGATACCCCAAAGGCACCGCCTATGAAAAACACCATTTCACTATGACCTTGTACTTCTAATTCACTGATACGCTTTGCTAAGTCTTCTGAACTCATTTGTTTACCATATACGTCTAAAAGAACGACAAATGACTGCGGTGTACAGTATTTTAGCAATCGTTGCCCTTCCTCATAGAGCGCTTTTTGTTTATCCGATTGACTCGGCTTATCCCCTAATTTACTCTCAGGCAACTCCGTAATCGTCACACCACCATAGGGTTGTGTCCGTTTCACAAATTCTGCTACCCCTTCTCGCAAATAGGGTTCTTTTAATTTTCCAATACAATAGATAGAAAATTTCACGATACTACTCCTACTCTGTATTATATCGATACAATCTCTTTCGGGTCTCCATGAAAGATGGAAAAGCCTTCTTCTCCTCTAGCCTCTAAGCGCTCTAACATCTGTGTAGCCATTAAATCCACGATAGGTAGGGCGTTATTATTTTCAGAACGATGAGCAAAAATAACTTTCATCCCCTTCGGTCGTCGCAAGGATTCCAAAGTTTTTATAGCTTCTTCATTACATAAATGGCCTTGACGACCTCCAACACGGCGTTTCAAATCAAATGGGTACGGGCCATATTTCAACATTTGTTCATCATAGTTTGCCTCTAAGACCAGCAAATTAGAATCCTGTAAATGCTCACGCATCGTCTCACTAACCATCCCCGTATCTGTCATCAAAGCTGCCTTTGTACGTCCTAAATAACAGGTGATTCCGATAGGGTCCACCGCATCATGACTGGTAGAAAATGGCTGTACAATCATATCCCCTAATGCGATTTCTCCACCATCTAAGCAGGTAAAGCACGACATAGGCAAGTTTTGCTTATCCCCTATTCGCCTCGCTGTATCTGCCTTCGTAAAAATAGGTAATCCCCACTGCTTAATCATCTGTGGTATACCCGCAATATGATCAGAATGTTCATGAGTCACCACAATGCCTTCTACCATATGCATGGGAATGTCTAAGGCTTGCAATGCTTTTGTAATTCTGCGGCAACTAATACCTGCATCGATAATGAAAGCGCTCTTAGCACTTCGTATAATCGTGCAGTTTCCTTTACTTCCACTAGCAACAGCATGCACTTCTAATGATTCTTGGTCCAAGCTCATACTTCTCCTAGCTTCTTTCTAATACATCGATAAATGCTTTCATATTATCTGTCAAATTAGGCCCACGGCGGAACATGTCTCCTCCTACGAGGAACATCGTTTCCTTTCCATATAGGTTAATTAATTCTGGCAACTGTGCTTTTGTCACTCCACCGCCTGGTGACGGACAAGATGGTAGGATATCTCCTAATGGTCGTCGATTAGCTTCACAAACACGACGGCACGCATCTGGTTCAAAAGTAAACCGTCCACCATAGGATACGAAAATATTCATATCACCACCGAATACGCGTGGCAATAACCCCATCCACACATCTGGTGAAATACCAGACGTTCCTGGTAGTACGAAGCCCCCCATCATAGCTGGATGAACAATTAATGGCAAGTTTAAAGAGTCATCTGTCGCCAATTTATGCAACCATCCAAAGCCAATCAATGCAGGTGCCACCATCAGTGCCGTAGCGCCTGCTTCCTTTGCATAGTGAGCTCGCTCTAGTACATCAGTGCCATCCCCTGATACATTGGCTGCATACAGTGTGTGATGACCACTTTTAGCATTTGCTTCTTGCACTGCATGAGCACAACGAGATACACGATCTTTGAATGGTGAAAATGATTGATTCGTCAATCCATGGTCATCTTTAATGACGTCGGCTCCCCCCATCGTATAGGCATAGCACATACGAGCTAACTCTTCATTCGGCGTTCCCATCGGCTTCACCACGGCTTGAATCATAGGGCGATGTGGTGTGTGACATAATTGTCTAAGGCCGGACATACCGAATTTGGGACCCTTAAACGCATCTAACAAACTAGGGCTGAGCTCAATATCTACGACCCAAATATGCGGTTGCAACGACGAGTTACCAAAGACTACATTTAAAAACTGTGTCGCTTCAAACCCTGATGTGTCCACTGGATAGGCAATCTTAGCCCAAAAACAATCTTCTTTTTCTATTAACGAAAGCAGTTGTCCCACCATATGACGGCGAGGGTCGCTTTCACCTAACAACTCGTAAGGAAATTCAATCGTCTGTTCCACCTGTATAGACCAAGCCACTTGCTTTGCCTCTTCATAGGTAGGAACATACAACGCATAGGTCACGGAAAACGTTTCCATCAGTAACTCCTTTCCCTTCATTACAATATAATTTATTATCATTAAAAACGGTATATATATTCAATCTTACAGTAAAATACTGTTCCAATAAATTGCTTATAGTACAATTTATAAGTACAATCAGAGATCTAAAATGACTATCCTAGTCACCATACTAACAATTATACACCAAATTCATACATAAAACGATATATCACTTAAATTATACTTCTACGATTAAAGTATATTTAAAATTCTCTACGAGATAAAACTGAAAAAAAAGACTTCTGCACTTTCTTGCCCATAACGGTATGAGAGGAGTATGCAAAAGTCTCGTATAATAGTCTATTCGGTTTTACGATTCCATCTTCTACGCCAGTTAGTAATTGATATGTCAATGATTGATTAAGCTTGGTATTTCCTAGTTTACTATCAATTTTAAACATATCATCTACTAAAGAGATTAAGCCATGTGCTTTTTCTTCATGGTACATGTCGGATTTACCATGAAGTTCGTTCATCTTCTTCTTGATTTCATTATATATAGCGTCGGCATTTTCTTCATTAGCTTCCTCAACTAATTCTCTTGCCAAATCCCATCTTTCAAGAATTCTCTGGTTAATCTGTTGCTTTTGAAGGCTATTGTTTGTAGAGGTTCCACTGTTATCATTCCGCCCCCGAACATAAACTTGTTCCAAACTACCTTGCAGTTGTTCGCTTTTGCGTCGAGTTGCATTTCCGCCATTTTCTTCAGCTTCGCTGTGACCACTACGTCCTCCATTGTCCAGTTCCAACGTCTCTCCTTGAAGCCCAGACTGCATGTCAGATGGTCCCCTGCCTCGTTGATGTTCGGAGCCACTTCCTTCATTTCCTTCCAAAGAGTCTCTTGTTGCTCCTTCGTGAACTCTTTCCCCGATGGCGTTTTCCCCAGTGGATACAGGTACTCGAATATCTCTCTTACTATCTGCCATCTGATTTCAGATATTTGCATTATCCTATCTCCTTATTTTTTAATAGCACGGATATATTAACATTTATACGTTCCTCAAGTTTAATCTATCTATCGTATCAATTTTTATACAAACATTTCACATGCGATATAGTCCTTTTCCTAGAAAGACCTCATGAAAGTACTTTTCAAGCGATACTTCCATTTTTTTCAATAAACATTCTTTTTCTGCTTTTTTCTCTGGACCTCTTATTGATCGCTCAACTAATTCTGTTGTATGGCTTGTTAACTCTTGCATACCGTTTGGAACTATACAATATTCTCTAGCCCTATCCACGATAAGACATACTGTGTCGACAATCCACCCCAATATTAATTTAGGAAATCCAACAAAAAACCTATCCTCTCTATATAAAAATGAAATCTCACACACTTCTGACATAGCTGTATTAATTAAATGTATTTCATCATCTATCTCTGAATCCGTCATCCCTATTTGACTTTCTAAACTGAATCTCGCACTATCAATTGCTTCTAGTAAAGTAACCCATCGTCTACTTCCTTCTACTTTATCAACTTTTCCGAGCAATAAGTCATCAAAAATAGATTCTAACTTTTCCATAATTTACTCTCCCTTAATTTTGTTTATGGCGTTTCAAGTGTAAATCAACTACCTACAATTATACACTATATGCAATAAAAAAGAACCTCTCATCGACTAGGTTCTTTTGTTATAATATGGTACACTGTTACTATTATTTACTCTATCATTCTACTAGGTGTTGTTATCCTCTGTATGCACACTTCTGAGTGACTATCCATATCAGTTGGCACAACATCCTGACATTTGACATAGAGAGACATGCATCATGTATCAGAAAGGACTATCTATGAACTGGAACAATTATCTTTCAAATATGACACAAACACTTCCTCCTTCTGGGATTCGTAAGTTTTGGGAAAAAGCAATGGCTATGGACGATGTGATTTCTCTTTGCGTAGGCGAGCCAGATTACATTCCTCCACAACCTGTTCTAGATGCACTAGTAGCTAGCGTACAGCGAGGAGAAACAAACTACTCCCCTAATGCAGGCATCCTACCATTACGAGAGACTATCAGTGATTGGTATAACCGTCGTTACCACGTATCCTATGGTACCGATGAAATTATGCTCACCATCGGCGCCAGTGAAGCCATCGACTTATCTTTACGAGCGTTGCTAAACGAGAGTGACGAAGTGCTCATCCCTAACCCATCCTATGTGGCACACCAAGCAGAAGTTCACATGTGTGGTGGCAAGGCTGTACCTGTTCCAACGCATTTGGAAGATAGATTTAAACTTCGTGTGGAAGAGTTAAAAAAGCTTGTGACAAGTAAAACTAAAGCCATTTTGATGTGCTATCCAAGCAATCCTACGGGCGCCATTATGGACTACGAAGATCTGTTGCCTATCGCCGAGTTTGCCAAAGCTCATGACCTGATCATCATCTCCGATGAAATTTACTCAGAACTCACCTACCATAAGGACCATGTATCTATGGCATCCTTGCCGGGCATGAAAGAGCGAACCATCATCTTGAACGGATTCTCCAAGTCCTATGCTATGACAGGTCTTCGCATTGGGTTTCTCTGTGCTCCGGCTCCATTCATCACAGCTTGCATTAAACTACATCAATACAGCATCGTCGCACCAGCTACCCCAGTACAACAAGCTGCTATCGTAGCCCTCAATGAATGTGATGACTCTGTTGTAGCCATGCGCCAAGACTATTTAGAACGTCGCGACATGATTGTGAAAGGATTCCAAGATATGGGCCTGCCAATTGCCGTTCCAGAAGGCGCTTTCTATGTGTTCCCCGACATTTCTCAAACTGGTTTATCAGATGAAAGCTTCTGCGAACAATTACTAGAACAACAACATGTGGCCGTTGTACCGGGCTCTGCTTTTGGCACTTGCGGTACTAACCGTATTCGTTGCTCCTATGCATCGTCTAAGGAAACCATTCAAGAAGCATTACGTCGCATCCAGTTATTCTTAACCTCATTACAGAACTAAGCAATTACAGTTTTATTTTCTTCGTTCAATAGGATATCATAAGTAAATTTTGTTTTGATAGTTGTAAAAACTTCAACATAATCTAATGTAGACATATGATTCAGTCCTTTCTTATTTTTGTGCATACAAAAGTATACCTTGGGGCGGGATGGCTTTTTCTGTCCATCAAAAATATATTATAGAACTTATAAAACCATAAAAGGGTTGTACCATACTGCTAAACACAGTTCGGTACAACCCTTTTAATATATCTCCGATATTCTATTCTACACGTTCACAGGATGTGGTCGTAATATACACAGAATTATGTTCTACTTCTAGGAATCCCCCTGGAAGTACAAACTCTTCACTGGTACCATCGTGATCAATGCGAATGGTTCCAGAAGCTAAAGCACTCACTAGCGGTGCATGATGTGGCAGGATGCCGAACTCTCCATCAAGAGCACGGCCCACTACCATCGTCGCTTCTCCAGAAAAAGCAGTCGTATCAGGAGTAATAATTGTTACATGCATGGCACTCATAGATTATTCTCCTTTCCCTAACATGTCCCTTCCTTTAGCAACAGCTTCATCGATAGTTCCCACCATGTAGAAAGCACTTTCAGGTAAATCATCATGTTTACCTTCTAGGATTTCACGGAAACCACGCAATGTTTCTTGCAATGGCACATATTTACCAGGACTGCCTGTAAATACTTCAGCTACGAAGAATGGTTGACTCAAGAAACGTTGAATTTTACGAGCACGAGCTACCGTTAATTTATCCGCTTCAGACAATTCTTCCATGCCTAAAATAGCGATGATATCTTGTAAATCTTTGTATTTTTGAAGAACTTCTTGTACGCCACGAGCTACGGAATAATGTTCTTCCCCTAATACTAATGGGTCCAAGATACGGCTAGTAGAATCCAATGGATCCACAGCTGGGTAAATACCAAGTTCTGCAATGGAACGAGACAATACTGTGGTAGCATCCAAGTGAGCAAATGTCGCTGCTGGTGCTGGGTCAGTTAAATCATCGGCAGGTACATATACGGCTTGTACAGATGTAATGGAGCCTTCTTTTGTAGATGTAATACGTTCTTGTAACGCCCCTACGTCATTCGCCAAAGTCGGTTGGTAACCAACGGCAGATGGCATACGACCTAACAAGGCAGATACTTCAGAACCAGCTTGGATGAAACGGAAAATATTATCGACGAATAACAACACGTCTTGTTGTTGCACATCACGGAAATATTCCGCCATGGTCAAACCTGTCAAAGCTACGCGCATACGTGCTCCAGGAGGCTCATTCATCTGTCCATACACAAGCGCAGTTTTAGACAATACGCCAGACTCTTTCATTTCATTCCAAAGGTCATTACCTTCACGAGTACGTTCACCAACACCTGCGAATACGGAGTAACCGCCGTGTTCTGTAGCGATGTTATGGATCAATTCCATGATAAGAACTGTTTTACCTACACCGGCACCACCAAATAGACCGATTTTACCACCTTTTACATAGGGAGCAATCAAGTCTACGACTTTGATACCAGTTTCTAAAATATTAGTTTCTGGTGCTAATTCATCAAATTTAGGAGCTGGACGGTGAATTGGCCAATGTTCTGTAGCTTTTACCTCTGCTGGATCATGGTCTACTGTTTCACCAAGGACGTTAAAAATACGACCTAACACACCATCGCCAACAGGAACAGAAATAGCAGCCCCCGTGTCCACTGCTTCCATGCCACGAGTTAAGCCATCAGTAGAACTCATGGCTACGCAACGCACTGTATCATCACCTAAATGTTGCATAACTTCTACAACAATCTTAGATATTTCTTGGTCGTCGCCTTTTTTTATACTAATTGCATTGTAAATAGCAGGCAATTCACCTTTTGGGAAGACAACGTCTACCACCGGCCCAATGACCTGAACTACTTTACCTATATTTGTACTCATATACGAGATACTCCTTTATCTATTATTGCAATGCATTTGCACCGCCTACGATCTCAGAAATTTCATTAGTAATACTTGCTTGACGCAACTTATTGTATTCTAAGTGCAAGGTACCAATCAATTCACCTGCATTATCTGTTGCAGATGTCATGGCCGTCATACGAGCACCTAACTCACTAGCCGCACCATGTAGCAATGCCGTATACACAGTACTTTCCACATAGGCTGGCAATAGCTGTTCCAACACAGATGCTTGATCTGGGTAGAATAAGCTTTCACTCGGCTCTTCTGTATCTGATGCTAGTGAAAGAGGTAACAATCGCTCATGAGTCACTTCTTGCAATAAGGAGTTCACAAACTTAGTGTATACCAATACCACTTCGTCCACCTCTCCAGACAAGAACATAGCTTGTGCCTGTTCTACAATCTCTTGAGCATGGTGAAAGCCTGGTTTATCAGAAAACCCTTGCATATGAGACAAGATTGGATACTCATGGCCTGTGAAATATTCCGTTGGTTTTCGACCTACTGTGAATAGACCATAGGATTCCGATGACTGATCTTGTACTAGAGTTTGCACATATTTAATGATATTACTAGTATACGCACCAGCAAGGCCTTTATCAGCACCTACCACTACATAGGCTACCTTATTAACAGGACGAACCTCCAATAATGGCATACCCTCTAACTCTTGTAAGGAAGTGATACTCTGATTGAGCATGTGGCGAAGGCGTTCTGTATAAGGTTCTGTACCTTTAGCTTTTTGTTGTGCACGACGTAGACGAGCAGACGCTACCATTTTCATAGCTTTTGTAATTTGTTGCGTATTAGTGACACTTTTTATACGCTTCCGTAAGTCTTGTGCACTACTCATAGATTACGCCTCCTCTGGTAATAATTCGTGAGTAGCACCAAATAGATCGATACATTCTAAAATCGCTGTTTTCAACGTTTGCTCTGTATCTTCTTCTAATTTCTTAGTGTCTCTAATAGATGCTAATATATTGGCATAATTTCCATGTACATATTGTAATAAAGCATCTTGGAATGCTGGTACATCATGAACAGCCAAGCGTTTAAAGTAGCCATTGATACCTGCATATAAGCATACCACTTGTTCTTCTACTTTCAATGGAGAATATTGTGGTTGTTTCAACATTTCTGTTAAACGTTCACCACGATCCAATTGTGCTTTTGTGGACGCATCTAGATCGGAACCAAATTGCGCAAAGGCTGCTAATTCACGATATTGTGCCAATTCTAAGCGCAATTTGCCGGCTACTTGCTTCATGGCCTTGATTTGTGCGCTACCACCTACCCGAGATACGGATAAACCTACATCAACCGCTGGACGCACACCAGAGTAGAACATATCGGTACCCAAGAAAATTTGTCCATCTGTGATGGAGATTACGTTCGTTGGGATGTACGCGGATACGTCACCTGCTTGTGTTTCAATGATTGGTAAGGCCGTAATAGAACCACCACCTAGTTCATCAGATACTTTCGCAGAACGTTCCAATAAACGAGAATGTAAGTAGAATACGTCACCAGGGTACGCTTCACGTCCTGGAGGACGACGTAACAACAAACTCATAGCACGGTATGCAGCGGCTTGTTTCGTTAAATCATCATATACGCAAAGTACATGTTTACCTTGGTACATAAAATGCTCGCCCATAGCAACCCCAGAATATGGTGCTAAGTACTGCATAGGAGCCCCTTCAGAAGCACCCGCAGATACGACGATTGTGTATTCCATAGCTCCTGCTTCTTCTAATTTTTGCACTACACGAGCTACTGTAGATTCTTTTTGACCGATGGCTACGTAAATACAAATTACATCTTGCCCTTTTTGGTTCAAAATGGTATCGATAGCAATCGCTGTTTTACCAGTACCACGGTCACCGATGATCAACTCCCGTTGACCACGACCGATTGGCACCATCGCATCAATGGCTTTCAAACCAGTTTGCATTGGTTCAAATACAGATTTACGATCTGCAATCCCCGGTGCTGGATATTCAACAGGTCGATGTGTTTCTGCCACGATTTCGCCTTTTCCATCAATTGGTTGGCCAAGGGCATTCACAACACGCCCAATCAAGCCTTGTCCTACAGGAACCTGCATGATACGACCTGTACGGCGCACTTCATCGCCTTCTTTAATTAAGAAGTCATTACCTAATAGCACGGCCCCTACATTATCTTGTTCTAAGTTGAGCACCATACCATATACGCCATGAGGTAACTCTAATAATTCGCCAGCCATGGCTTTTTCAAGACCGTAGATATGCGCAATACCATCCCCTACTTCGAGAACAGTCCCTACGTCATCTACGTTTAATTCCACATTATAGTCCTGAATCTGCTGTTTAATAATGGCAGTAATTTCTTCAGGCGTCATTTTCATAATTAACCATTCACCCCAATCTTATTGGTACTTGCTATGAGCAATGATTTTTTCAACTCTTCCAATCGTCTAGTCATACTTCCATCAATCCGAGTATCTCCTACCTGGATAATCATACCACCTAAGATAGATGCATCTACTCGCTCTTCAATAACGCAGTCTTTACCAGTAATGACTTTTAATTTGTCCAATACTTGTTGACGTGTTACCTCTGAAAGAGGCTCTACTACGGTCACGATCGCTTCTAAAATACCTCGACTTTCACGAGATTTCTTAATATATGCGCGAGCCGTTTCCATAATATATGCGCTACGGCGACGATCTACCATAACATAGAGAAAGTTCATAATGAGAGGATGTAATTCACTACTGAAGATTTGTTCTAAAATCTTCTTTTTACCACATACCTCTAACATAGGATTGATTAAAATTTGACGTAACTCTTCATGAGTGGAAAATATATCTTGCACATAGGAAAGGTCTGTATCGAATTGATCTAACAAACCTGATTCTTGTCCTAATTCAAATATAGCAGAGCTATATGTATCTGCAATTTTTTCTACACTCATCGTATCACGACCTTAACGTTGTACTATCAAGTTTTGCAATGGTATCCTCTACAAACGCTACATTATCAGCACTAGAAAAATCTTTTTTCATTAATTTTTCTGCTACTTGTACAGATAAGGTAATCACTTCTGCACGGATTTGTTGCATTGCTTTTTCACGTTCCCGTTCAATTTCTTGACGGGCCAATTCTTTTTCTTTGACTAATTGAGCTCGTAACTCTTTGATTTGTGCTTGTGACTCTGCTTCTGCTTGTTTTTGAGCAGCTTCCACAATCGCTTGTGCTTCTTTGCGAGCTAATTGTAATTGTGCTGCATAGTCAGCTTGTAATGTTTCTGCTTCTTCTTTTGCACGTTGTGCCTGTAACAAGTCATTTTCAATGCGTTGTTTCCGCTCTTCCATGATTTGTAATAAAGGCTTATAGGCAAATTTAGCTAAAATCAACACTAACACAAAAAAGTTCAAAATCTGAGCTATGAGTGTGCCGTTTATATCTACCAACGGTCATACCTCCTCTTGGGTAATGCGATTATTTAAGTAAATCTACCAATGGGTTTGCAAAGACTAATACAATAGCAATAACCGCTGCAATGATAGGAATAGATTCGATCAAACCAACAGAGATCAACATGTTAGTTAATAATTTACCAGATTGTTCTGGTTGGCGAGTCATACCTTCTAATGCTTTAGATGTTGCCATACCATCGCCCAAACTAGCACCAATCGCTGCTAAACCAATTGCTAATCCAGCACCAATCACAGATGCTACCAATACGTACGCTTTTGCCATTAATAATTCCATAATAAAATCCTCCTAAATTAATGTTCTTCTGCTACTGCCATTCCTAAATAGGATGTCACAAGCATTGCAAATATAAAAGCTTGAATAATACCAATAACTAAACTAAAAGCAAGCCAAATCAATGGCACAGCATAGGGTACCAAATTATATAATAATTCTAATAATATTTCCCCCGCCAAGATATTGCCAAACAAACGAAACGCCAACGTAGCCGGTTTTGCCACTTCCTCCATTAAGTTAATGACAATAAATGGAGCAAATGGTTTTAAATAATGTTTAAAATAACCAGGGCCCTTGACTTTCACCCCCACAAACCACACAATGATGGAACTTGCTAAGGCTAACCCCAATGTTGTATTGATATCGTTCGTTGGGGATGCCAGAATGTGCGGACTTGGAAGCAATCCCAACTCATTACTGATCAAAATAAATAGAAAATAAGTAAATAAGATTGAGCTCACTAATCCCCAATGTTTTCCTAAGCTAGGTTGCAGTTGTGCTGTCAAACTTTCCAGTAGGCTTTCCACCACATTTTGGACTCCTTTAGGCACCATAGACCGTCCTCGTGTGGCTAATAGTGAGACTATAATAATAAATCCCATGACTAGCCATGTCATATACAAGGTATCCATATTAAAGGATAACCCCATCCATTGGACCACATGATGATGCCCTGCATGTAATTCCATATGCACACCTCCTTTCACACATAACTAACAATTATTGTTTACGAGCATGTATTGTATACTCTATATATTGAAGAGGAACAAAAATAAAAACTCCCCCTAATACACCTTTCATAGATAAAAAAGGAATTTGCGTTCCAATCCCTACTAAAACGACGATGAGACTGAATCGACTAATCACAGCAATCCGCACTTTTCGCTTCACATCTTCCAAAGAAATCTGTGAAATCCTACGAGTTTGTAATGCTAAGTATAAAAAATAAATACCATGAGTCATCATGCCCCATAACCAACCAGTTATGTGGTTATCCCATCCGAGTAACCATAACCCTATACTACCTAGTATAGCTACCCACAGAATCCATAGACAATGATTTTTAACATAGGTCCTATATTCTTTCATGAATACTCCTTATAATAATTGACGAATGGCACTATATAAGCCTAGAAATCCTCCTAATAGGCCACCTATAAGAGGTCCCCATGGCCTTGTACCACCATACATATCTAAGGCATATCCAATTCCTACACATAGACCAATGGAGCAAAATAGACTGACTCCTATTGTCGACGCTTTTGATACTGCCGTCCATAGTTCTGATCGCTTTTGCTCCATACATTCACCTCATCTAACACGGTAAATTATACCATTGATAGTTGTATTTTTATAATTCATAAATTTAATACATGGGAGTTCTAAACCTTTAAATGAATTATAAATTAATTCATTTAAGCCTGTTATCCCCCATTGAAAGTAGACATCAACTATATTATGACTTTAACTCATTCTTCTAATAACTTTTTCCAAAAGCTGTAGGCTTGTGCTGACCTTCGAAAAATTCATGACGTAAGGCTTGCACGATTCGGTCCGAAGCAAGCCCATCACCATAAGGGTTCACTGCATTGGACATAGCTACATACGCTGTTTCATTCACGAGTAACTCCGTAGCCGTACGATACACACTCTCTTTATCGGTTCCCACTAACTTTACGGTACCTGCCTCAACTGCTTCAGGACGTTCCGTAGTATCTCGTAATACGAGTACAGGTTTGCCTAGGGATGGTGCCTCTTCTTGAATACCACCCGAGTCCGTCATGATTAAATACGTACGGGCCATCAAATTAGCAAATGGCTCGTACTCTAAAGGTTCTATTAAGTGCATTCGTGGCATATCACCTAACACCTCTTGTACAATGCTGCGCACCTTTGGATTGCGATGCATAGGGAAAATCACTTCTACATCTTCCTGCTCATTGATAATATCACGAATCCCTTCGTATACATTGCGCATAGGATCTCCCAAATTTTCACGTCTATGAGTCGTCACAAGAATGACTTTGTTGTTGATATAATCAATCTGATTCAATAGCTCTTCTTTGAAAGTATAGTCTGTTTGCACTGTTGTTTGTAGTGCATCAATGACTGTATTTCCAGTCACATACAAGTGGGCTGGGTTAATATTTTCTTTCAGCAAGTTAGATTCCGAAGTACTAGTTGGTGCAAAATGATAGGTTCCTATAGCTCCCGTCAATTTACGATTCATCTCTTCTGGGAATGGAGAATAGATATTTCCCGTTCTAAGACCTGCTTCCACATGACCTACTGGTATCCCTTCATAAAAAGCAGCTAGCGCTCCTACAAAGGTTGTCGTCGTATCTCCATGCACTAATACCACATCCGGTTTAGCTTCTTTCAATACCCCTTGTAATCCAAGCAAGGCCTTGCATGTCACATCATATAACGTTTGCCCTTGACTCATAATATTTAAATCATAATCAGGCGTTATGGAAAACAAATGCAACACTTGATCTAACATCTCTCTATGCTGTGCCGTTACCGTAACAATAGACTCCATATCATCAGCAGCCTCTAAGGCCTTAACAACAGGTGCCATTTTAATCGCTTCAGGACGAGTCCCGAATATAGTCATGACCTTTAACATAGTACCTCCCACATATCTCATGTGCGTATCATCCTTGCGAAAGCATCCATCTTTCACAAACATTCCTAAATCACTTTATTAATTACTTAATGATTATATCTATTGTAACATGTAGAAGAGTTCCATACTAGTGAAAAGAATACAAAAGAATATCTTCAAGGTATCTTGATCCATGTTATTTCACACATGTTGATTGAGTTCTTTAAGAGCAAAAAGTAAAAAGCAAAAAGGACGGCTGCAACCGTCCTTTTTTGTTTGACCCTATAACAAAGGGAACTAAATATTCGTTGAGTTAATTATATATCATTTTGCCACAAAATACAAGAATTGCTTTTGTCACCTACAATGTTCTTACAACGTTATTTGCGATCGACCTCATTGTCTTTCGCAATTATCCCAATTCGTGTGGCTGTCCATACGCAAGCGCATAGTATGAGCACCACTAATAATAATCCAATTGCAAAATTAGCTTTTGCTGCCACGATGGACACACAGCCCAATACAGCTGTGATAGCATACATCAGTAACACAGCTTGTTTTTGAGTTAACCCCATAGCCAATAAGCGATGGTGTAAATGACCTTTATCTGGCTGGAATACTGGTCTACCATTGATGCGGCGACGTACAATCGCAAATAATGTATCTAAAATTGGCAAACCCAACACAATAACAGGCACTACCAATCCGACAGTAGCCGCTGTTTTTACACTACCCATCACGGAGATTGCCGCCATGGTATACCCCAATAGCATACTTCCCGTATCGCCCATAAAAATTTTAGCCGGATTAAAGTTATACCGCAAGAATCCACAAGCAGCACCAGCTAGGGCAAGGGTAATACAAGCTAAATCAACTTGTCCCATTTGCAAGGTCACGATACAGATGGCAATGCAGGCAATCAAAGAAATTCCTGCTGCCAATCCATCTAACCCATCAATCAAATT
>CAUSMY010000007.1:0-21888 GCA_963533015.1 uncultured Veillonella sp. | reverse complement strand
GTTTACTTCTTTCGAAGTAATTACCTTACATTGTTCAGTTTTCAAAGATCAACTTCGTCTTTCACAACCCTGTGTTGTGGCGACTAGATTATAATAACAGATTCACAAGTTTGTGTCAACAGTTATTTTAATCTTTTCTGATAACTCTTTCAAGCCATCTTCGTGTGCTCTTGAGCACTTTTAATAGTATATGCCATTTTTTAATAAAATGCAACCCCCATTTTCTTTTTTACAAATATTTTACACGCCCTTCTTTTCTTCCATAACGTACCGACATAGTTCTACATGTGTAATGCAACTCATTTCGTCATTTTCAGACACTAGTATGTACTAACAGCCCTATGTACACTAATACTTGTATCTACTATTAAGACACCTATCTACAATTACTATTACTTTTGCTCTTACTCTACCAATCCTTTTATATAGTTATACCTGTATATAATTTTAGCCATATATAATTTGGGGCAACATTATTTTTACTATATCTCTTTTCACTGTATCACAAACTCTATCACAAAATCACTTCATATATCATCCCCTTTCACTCATTTATAAGCGACGTTATAAGCAACGCCAATCTCTCCATCCACTAAAAGAACCTCGTTACGACCAGTTCTAATAGATAAATATATATCTCCAATAGCCCTCCACTAAGAGAACGCCATTATGCGTAGTAGCCTTGTGGCGGTCTTTTATTAACTATATCAATCAAACTATAGAAATGAGCAACATGCTCCGGAACAAACCTACCGTAGGATCAGTTTGTGGAGGAACATGTTGCTCATTTCTTTTTCCTATATACAGTTGAGACCGTCACCGACTACATAGCATCACAAGCGAACGCTTTCACCCAATTCAAATGTCCCTTTTGTTGTAACTACTCTATCTGTGGCCTGCAACCCATCTAATATTGTCACATAGCCGTCAGTCTCAAGTCCGACTTCGATAGTGCGTATATCAATCGTATTATCATCCGTTAATACATACACAAAGCTTCCATCATCCCCGCTTCGAATGACATCTTTCGGCAATGTAAGTACCGGTGCTTCCGCATTTGTTTCAATAACTAACGTATAAAACTCGCCAATCGTAATGACACCAGGTTCCACCGTGAAAGTCGCTTTCACCGTCGTACTAGGCCCACTCTCGACTCCTACATACATGATTTGGCCAGGAATTTGCTTACCATCAACCTCTAGATATACCTGTATAGTTCCTGTTTGGTTAGGCTGATTTAGTATAGCTCCAAAACTTTGCGGTACACTTAGTGTTGCAATCACAGGCGAATCCTGTTGCACTAATATGAGCGGTTTTCCTTCGATAGCTATTTTTCTATCTTCATTATAAATTGCCGCTACCTTTCCATCCATGGGCGACACAATTTGCGCAGCTGCCATCTGCGCCTGTACTTTAGCAATGGCCGCTTCTATCCCTGATGTATCCACTGCTGATCCACCCGCATTGGATGGTACAGATACAACAGAAGATTGTGCTCTGGCCGCAATCGTTTCATATTCTCGACTCGTAATAATCCCCGCATCACGCATATGACGTGCACGTTCCACATCCCCAGAAGATACACTTCCACCTACTACCGTTGTAGTTGAACTATGTTGCACCGCTCTACTTCGAGCCTCTTGCAGTTGGCCTAACAACATTTGCAGTTGCTGTTGTAACGACGTCGTATCAATCAACGCCAACACTTGACCCGCTTTCACCGTATCGCCTACTTTGACAGTGAAAGCAGACACACTGCCCGATACAGGCGATTCAATACTCGCCTTATGTAACGCCGTAATATTTGCTTCATGACTAATCCGCACCGGCATCTGTCGCTCCACCGGTTGCTCCACTTGCACCTTTGTAGGTTGCATCATCATATACGCACTGCCCACAATGACAACCACCGATACAATGGCTATATATTTCCAATACCTTCGTATCCAACCATACTTCATCATAAAACTCCTCTCTTATACGTTGTATTATACTACGATATAAAGGGAATATCTAGAATCGAACGCAGTTATGCGTAGCCCACTTACATCATTCCCATCCAGAGGAACGCAGTTACGCGTAGTAGCCTTGTGGCATTTTTTACTACCTAAATCAAACAAATACAAAAGAGCACGACATATTCCGGAGCAAACCTACCGTAGGATCAGTTTGAGAAGGAGTGTGTTGCGGTCTTGCATTGAACTACATTAGTCATGACCATCAAAAAGTATATACAGATATCATCTCCATACACAGCTGATCAATGGCTATCCCTTAAGGTAAACCATTATCCATAGTAGACTTGTAATACATCTATAAACCGTGTTATAATTAAGACAACAAAAAGAAGAGCCACCAACGTGTGAAGGCGTTAGGCTCATCTCAAAAACATTCAAAACGAAATTTGCCTAACGTGGTAAGGTGTTCTAGACCTTATTCGTTAGGCTTTTTCATTGACTATTTTAATACGTCAATGATTTGAATTGCTAAACTAGTAAGCGCAATGATTAAGGAAATCTTTTCGTACTTAGTCATAGCAACCACCTCCTCCCATAATAGGAAGAGATAGGCCCAACTCACGCTAGTGACTCTTACACTACGTATTATACTACAAAATTACTCATAACGTGAACTTTTTACTAAATTAATCTATAAACCGTGCTATAATGAATATAACAAAAGGAGAACCACCACCAAGGAATGCCGTCACGAATAGTAGCCTTGTAGCGGTCCCCTAACTACCTAAATCATAGAAACATAAAAGACCGCAACATACTCCTGAACAAACCTACCGAAGGATCAGTTTGAGAAGGAGTGTGTTGCGGTCTTTCCTTTATCATATTTAGTTAAGAATGCCACAGGCTACATAGCATAACAAGAGACGACCTACCGAAGGATCAGTTTGAGAAGGAGTGTGTTGCGGTCTTGCATTGAACTGCATTAGACCTGCCCGTCACAGACTATATAGCAGGACAAGCGAGGTCAAATCGATGTACTCTTTCACTAGCCAACTGACTGGTCGTCTCATGGCATGTAAACAGGAACACCTGTGTATGCTCACTTAACCGTTCTATGACCTGTAATGTTAATTTTTGTCGTTCCATGTCAAATCGAACTAATACATCATCTAAGAGCAACGGCATAGATTCTACTTTTTCTGCGAAGGACTCTGCTAAGCTCAACCGCAATGCCAAGTATACTTGATCTCCAAGACCACTGCTCCATTTTCCTAATGGAATCTCCCGGCCCGTTGTATCTTTTACATACGCCCCCTTATGGGTATCATCCATATGCAATGTATAAATGCCACCTGTCATGGCTTTCACATAGGCAGACGCCCTCGACAGCATGGCTGGTTGTCGATCTGTTTCATACTCTTGCTGCGCCAGTTCCATACCATGGTTGATAAACACATAGGTCATCCATTCTTCTAAGGCCTCGCGCAATTCCGCTTCTAGCTGTTCTTTTCGCAATAATGCTTCCGATATCGCATGGGATGTACTCAAGTGACGCATCGATTCTTGCAAAGTACCTCGTTCTTCGTACAAGGCTTGCAAGGACGCTTCAATTTTTCCTAACTCTTTTTCACTACGAGTATATTCTAACTCCCACTTTCCTTTATCATTACCTTGCAGACGACGATACCACACATCTCGATGCAACGCTTTAGGCGCCAACAACTCCAATTGTCGTTGACTTTGTCGATAAATCGTATCCCATTGTTTATACTGGTCCTGTTGTAACAATCGCTGACGATATTCTGCCGCACTCTTAGCCCCAGCCTTTTGAATCAACTCTTCTTGCGCTAAGAACAGTTCTTTTTCCTTTTTACTCCATGTAGCATATTCTTCGCGATAATTTTTGCGCTGGCTTTCCTTTTGCTCCCACCGTACACGATTCTGCTTATGTAACTGTAATTGATTATACACCACACGCAATTCTACAATCGATGGCACTGTAGTCAACTGTAAGGAACCCCATAATGTACGGCATCGATTCACAATCGCTTCCAATTGTTCATGATGTAGCCGTACTTGCTTTTGATATCCTTCAAACTCGCGCAATCGTTCATGATACGCTTGGTATTCTTCTTTCATACCATAGAAGGCATCATCTCGATTGGTCTGTTTTGCTTCTTTCGGAAGCCACGCTTCCCATACATCCATAGCTTCACTACCGGCTAGTTCTAAGGATTTGCCCTCTGCTACCCATTGGGCCTTCATCACTTCATAAGCTTTAAAATGGTTAATATCATCGCCATAGGCCTTAATCTGTTCGGATATAGTCTCTATCTCTGAAAGTAGCACTTCATACTCAGATTCCGTCATTGGCATAGATCGCCCAGCTCGCGTTTCCAAATTGGAAAAGTCCTTAGTAGATACTTTTACGACCTTAGCTTTACCAAGAGCATATCCCTTATAAGCACATCCGGCACCTATCAATAGAGCTAGTACACCTGCCATAGCTGGTACACCCAGTGTTTCTGCATACGTCATATGCCATGCCAACAAGATGACACCTAATACCACAAGTACCACAGCACCGATGTAATAAGAACGCCCCGACGTCACAGTCTCCGCAGCGGGCGTACTCTGCTCAGATAGATAGGCTTCTTTCATCGCTTCTAACGCAGCTTGCTTCTCTTCCAATGCTTTCACCGCATTAGTCACCTCACGAGCGCTCTCATCTTGAGGAAATGGTTCTCTCCGTTGCCACGCTTCATAGGCCTCACGAGCACTGCGCAACTGACGGGCTGCCTGTTCCCCATCATACCAATTGACATCATGAGGGAACGTATCCACATCACGCCAATATACATGGGATTTACGGATGAAAGCCAATTGAGCTTGCACTTTTTCCAAGTACAAGTCTCCTTCACGGCATTCTTTTTCTAACTGTGTCCATTTCGATACCTCTTGGTATAAGGCTTCAATTTCCTTCTCGTACATGCCCAGTGCATCTTCTGGATCAAAATTATCCGGCACTAAGCCATCTTCTTTACCACGCCAAATGCGCATATATTCTTGGCATCGACGAATCTCTTCATCTAACTCTAAAAAGGCTTCTCGCTCTAATGGCTGATCCATGTGGAAACGATGCATATTCTGCTTTGCTTCTTCTCCTCGTTTATAGGTGTCCCAAGCTCGAAGTACACGCTCTACTTCTTGGATGTACTCTTTTCGTTCTTGCCGTTGTTCTTGCAAAGAGGCTTCTTGCTCCTCTAGGGCTGCTAGCGATTCTTGCCATCGATAATACTCTCGCTCTCCCTGTTGTAGTCTCGAAATATCTTGCTCAATTTCTTGCAACCGTTCCAACAATGTATTGATGGTCCGTTTCCCTGTAGGAGATGGCACTAGTAATTGGCTAGCTAATTCATCCACATCTTTCACGAGGGTCCCCAAGGATTCGCCACCTTCGGCACCGAAGAACCGTGTACGTACGTCCACCTCTTGGATAATATCTACCCCTTGTAGATCATCTAGGGTAATAGCAAAAATACGGTCATAGGTCTTTTTATCTAACCCCTGCCACCATAATTCTGCAGGTTCTATGGTAAAGCGATCCCCTCCTATTTCGTAGAAGTCTAATTGCTTTCCCTTCCGTCCAATGTGATAGGTTTTTCCTTGACGCTCTACTACAATATGACCTTCCACTGGTTCTTCTTTACGTTTCGTTCCTAGCAAAATGCCTCGAAAGGCTTGAAGCAACGTTGTTTTACCGCTTCCATTCGGTCCATACAGTACATGCAATCCTGTTTCATGAGGTTGAAAGCTCCACTTCTCATAGGGGCCATACTGTTCTATATATATTTCTTTAATCTTCATAATCATTCCCCTGTAATAAACGGATTCCTTCGCCTCTTGCTCTATCATAAGCAGACTGTAACATAGTATCTGTCACTAACCGACTATATGAACCTAACCGTTTCCATTCTGGACGACCTTTTACAATCGCCTCTAATGATTCTATTCCTGTATGCATAGCATCTAAGGCTTGCACATAATCCCGCACCATACCTGGTGCTATCCCTGGGCTACTTGCCTCGAGTGATTCACAGTTGATATCTATAATATACACACCATGTTTACCACTTTCTTCCGCTTGCGATTCTTCCATCCATGCAGCTCGTACCTTAGCATCTCGAACGATATCTAACAGTGGTCCCTGTCCCGTTACTCGAATCGTCAATAACATAGATATACCTGGCTTCCGCAACATTTCTTTTTTATGACGCAACATTTCTTGCATGTCTAATACGGATTGCACTTGTCCTAAATCAATCGTCTCTTCTGCAAATCGAATGACATTCGTCTCGTGAAAGCGTGCTTCTATCGTACCACGACTGGATACATCGACCACATAACACCCTTTCGGTCCACTTTCACCACGATGTAAGCCTTGCGAATTACCCGCATAGACAATATGCGGATTTTCACTGAGTATCTGCCGTTTGTGAATATGACCAAATGCCCAATACTGAATCGGAATGCAACGCAGCGCATCTACGGAACAAGGACCCGTTCTATCATGCCCCTCATGACTGCCTACCGTTCCATGCACTAAGGCAATGGAAAAGGGGTCACTTCGCAGTGGATGGATATCTGATGTTAGATCATCATATTGGGTGCTACTAGAGATACTGCGACCATAAATAGCTGCTACTTCTTGACCTCGCACTAACAATGGAAACCGTTCCACCCGTTCTGACGAAAAGATATGCACATTCTTTGGCAACGACATGTGCCGTTTCCAGCTTTCAGCAGGGTCATGATTCCCTTGTACTATATACACTGCAATATGTTCCTTATCTAAACTTTCACAGCCTCGCACAAAATGCATCTCCGCTTCTAAAGGATGCTCCGCCCCATCGTAAATATCTCCCGTGATGAGCACTGCCGCCACGCGCTGACGAATGGCCAAGTTTACAATATTTTGAAAGGACCCACAGGTAGATCGCATCATGGCCTCATCCAAGGATCTGCCAAAGGACTTTAAATAGCGAAAAGGCGCTCCTAAATGGAGATCCCCACATTGTATAAATCGAAATGGTATGCCCATATTATAACCCTTTCCATGCCTTAGCCAATACCTGTACAGCCCGTTCTAGTTCACGAGTAGGTATGCCACTGAAAGACAACAAAATTTCTACTGCATTTGTATCATTTGTATCGACGACAATCACATCACAGCCAGCCTCTAACGCTAGCTGCTTGCACTGCGCCCCATCTATATGCACTTTGCGAAGCCCTGCATAGACACCACCTTCTGGCGCTATCACCTCATAGGAAGTTCCCAGATATTGACGCAACAACTGCGTAAAATACTTACTTTTTTCTAAATAATGTTTTCTTAATCGACGAATCTGTTTATTCCACTCACCGGCCTCCATATACATAGCCCAAACTAGTTGCTCCAACACTCCTGCACTTTGACCATAGGCATACCGATGTCTGTGAAAGTCTGTATACAATAGGGGTGGCAATACAAGATAGCTCAAACGAATCGATGGGGGCAGTACTTTGGATGGTGTCCCCATATAGATAACACAGCCTTGTCGATCTAAGCCTTGCAAAGATAGCACAGGCTTTCCATAATAGCGAAGTTCACTGTCATAATCGTCTTCTATGACATAGGCGCCTGTCTCTTGTGCCCACCGCAATAATTCCATTCGCTCTTGTATCGTCATAATGCGTCCCATACTGTCTCCATGAGAAGGCATACAGTATACTACATCTACATTCGCTTCTTGTAATGTGGCAATCAGTTGAGGACCTCGCATATCTACCTCTAATACAGAACATCCATAGCCTTTCCAAATTGCTTTTGCAAAACTAGGGCTTTGACGTTCCATAGCCACCTTACATTTTCCCTGTCGTTGCAACAAAGACGCTATGATATGCAAAGAGTTAAGCGTACCACTCGTCACAAGTGTCCTCTCCGCTGTGGCCCTGACACCTCTAGCTTGTTGTAAATATTGATTCAAGGCCTCCCGCAGTTCAGGTTCCCCTTCTAACTGACCGTAGGTCATGAGACGATTCGTATCTCGCAACGCATACCCAATAAACCGTTTCCATCGTTTAAAATCAAACCCCTCTGGATCCATGGCACCAATAGCAAAGTTGTAGAGAATAGGAGCGTTATCTGTATGCACCTCTTTAGATAATGCATTGTTTAATGTAGAGGATGCGTTCCCATTCTCGGCAGTATCCTCACTTGCCAGATCAAAGCTGATCGTATCATGCGCCATAGTCACACAACCTGCCTCTAAAGGCTGAGAAATCTCTAATACCTCATACGGAGCCTTCTTATGAGCTTGAATATAGCCTTCCGTAGCCAACTGCAAATAGGCTTGCTCCACCGTAATCTTGCTGACACCTAACTGCGCCGCCATAGCACGTATAGAAGGAAGTCGCTGCCCTGGACGGAACAAACCTTGCTCAATATGCACTTTTACAGCCTCATATACCTGCTCGTACATGGGAACCCCTGCATTCGCATCTAGGACAATCATCTAGGCCCTCCAAAACAACAACCTTACGCGCTTACATGTATATATCTATCTTTTACACTCGATCCTTGGGTGGTTCCTTTCATCACGCCATGATCCCAACAACTTGAACCATTGTTTCTAAAATAGACTCTTACCTTATATTATAAAAGTAAACACAAAAAATGACTACACCAAAAGTATGAATTTCTTTCGAGGGACACCCTTGTCACCTTCAAACAAGTAATGGTCATAGCATTTTACATATATATTTTCTTTTCTCAAATAAAATTTTTATCCTTATATATCCGACATACCTATTAACAATTCGTATATATTTAAACAATTGTTTATGGTATACTAATCTTGTTACAGGTAAAACCGATTCCGTAACAGGAGGAGGTGATATTGTGTGTTATTTTGTTAAGTCTGTTTTAAAAGCAATTCTGGTGAATATAATTGGCTACTATATTCGCAAATGGATTGAATTGCTATTTCACTTGTAACAATCCTAGATTTTGTATTGATCTATAAATAATGCAAAGTAAAACTCCCTAGGTGGCACCCTAGGGAGTTTTTGTGTGTTATTCATTAAATCTTTAGCTACGTTTATTCTATCACCTATCGCCTACAATTTCAACAATTTTTCTCTATTTTTATATCTAATCATAATAACCACCTCGTCCCATACTAGGAACTATATCACCTTTTTCCAATCCCCTGAGGAACGCCATTACGAGTAGCAGCCTTGTGGCGCCCCTTTACTACCTAAATTACACAAATGCAAGAAGAGCACGACATGTTCCGGAGCAAACCTACCGTAGGATCAGTTTGTGGAGGAATGTGTCGTGCTCTTCCCTTACTCTATTTAGTTACGAACGCCACAGGCTACATAGCATCACAAGTGACGACTTAAATGTTAACACCATCTCTATTGACTCAAGTTAACAATGGATATATAATGTAGTCATTATGATGTAGTCATTAAAATCAAATGAAAATTACGAGGTGTAATTATGGAAACTGTATCAAAATCTATTTCTTATGAAACAATCATAGCATACGCACAAAAAGTATTAGATGGTGGCGAGATCACTCGTGAAGAGGCAGAGCAACTGATTCACACATCTGACGAAGACACTATGATACTATTGGCTATGGCTGACAAAATCCGTCAAAAATTTAATGACGATACAGTAGACCTATGTGCCATCGTGAACGCCCGTTCCGGTAAATGCCCAGAAAACTGTAAATTCTGTGCTCAATCCGCCCATCATGACACTGGTGTTACTGTGTATCCTTTCATGGAAGAGGATGAAATTGTGAACGCTGCTAAAAAAGCAAAAGAAGCTGGTGCTATCCGCTTCTCCATCGTAACAAGTGGTCGTAATACAAACAACCCAAAAGAGTTCGAGCAAATCTTGAGTGCTCTCACTCGCATTCGTAAAGAAACTGGCTTAGAAATTTGCTGCTCCCTTGGTCTATTGACTTATGAGCAAGCAGTGCAATTGAAAGAAATTGGCGTGACTCGATATCACTCCAACATCGAAACGGCACCAAGCCATTTCCCAGATATTTGTACCACACATTCTTATGAAGATAAAATGTCCACTATTTCCAATGCCCAAAAAGCTGGCATTCGTGTTTGTTCCGGCGGTATCTTAGGCTTGAACGAAACAAAAGAGCAACGTGTTGAAATGGCATTCGAGTTAAAACGATTAGGGGTAGACTCCGTTCCTTTGAACATTCTTAACCCTATCAAGAACACACCATTCGAAAACAACGAACCAATTCCTCCATTGGAAATCCTTCGTACCTTTGCTGTGTTCCGCTTCGTCTTGCCAAATGCATTGATCCGTACCGCTGGCGGTCGTGAAGTAAACCTTCGTGACTTACAGGCTTACGCATTAAAAGGCGGCTTAAACGGTATCATGGTAGGTGGTTACTTAACCACAGCTGGCCGCTCTCCCATGGATGATCTACAAATGATTAAAGACTTAGAACTAAACCTCAATACAGTACAAGAAGCCTAATTGAATCTAGTACTTGTACAAAGCAAAATGCAACTACTAGACTCTACTAGACTGTACAATTTCAATGCCTGTATGTCTCAATTAGAGAGCTGCAACCATATAGAACTTTCAAATGAAAAATAGGGGACCCGATTCCATCGAATCGAGTCCCCTGTTTTATTTTCTATATATACCCTGCCTATGGAAACAATCTAGAACTCCTAGAATTTGTATTCCACTTGAGCAAAGTATTTTGAAGCTGGGGCTACAGCACCATGATAGATTTCTACTGGGGTACCTTTAAAAGCGTATCCCAATTTAGCACTCGCATGTTGATTAAATGCATAGTTCAACGTAGCTACGTAACCTTTCCAGTTTTTACTGTACCGCGTGTCATATACGGAGGATGCCAAAATTGGGCTATTTTGTCCCAAATAGAAGTACTGCAATCCTACGGTAGCCTTACCATACGTATAATTAGCACCTACCATCCATGCGTTGCGACCTTTGCCACTCCGAAGCACTGGCGAGAACATTTGGTTATCTTCCCCGACAGTACGTTTTGCATATTCTGCATTCCAACCGAAACGACCGTAGTCACCGCTCAAGGCCACTCCATACACACGATGCGACAATCCTACGTGACTACCCATTAACACATTCTCTACCCCATCCTTTGCAGTAGTGTGGGAATGCAAGGATGCCATGTAGACCTTACCAGAAATATGTTTCGTAATTGGCGCTTGCAATTGACCATAAACCATAGTTTGACCCATGTCTTTCGCATTCGTTGTCAATTCAGTGGGATATCCATACCCTACCGTAAGATTCGTTGCCCCAAGTTTAGTGCTTCCTACGATACCATCGAAGTCCCCCTCAAACACTAAGCCATCACCAAATATAGCCCCTACACGGCCAGCCACCACTTGAGATTTACCAAAGCGATGGGATATCCATAACCGGTCTACCTCTGTTTTCTTTTGCGCACCTGTTCCAAACTCACTTTCCTGAGCCAAGCGGATACCAATCTTAGTATTCTTATTTATATCTGCCATTGCATTCACACGCACACGATAGGATGTAGCAGATTTCTTTTTACCATTGATACCATATTGTTGAGATAAATAGTAAATGTATTCTGGAAGTATACTAGCTTTGTGATAAAAGTAGTAAGTAAATATTATATTAAAATCATCTATGGCCAAAGAACTGTCATCTTTCGCATCAGGGTATTGCTTTATAAATTCCGCTTTTGCTTTCTTCCACTTATCATAGGCTAGCTTTACCGCATCATGAGTAGTGATAGAATCTGGTAAATCAAAGGTAAAGCCCATCCCTTCTGGTGTGTGTGTATACTTTCTAGTGAGCACCTTTCTTCTCTTTTCCGTTTCAGAGTAGAAATGTTTTTCCTCATCTGAAAGTAATTGTTTATCAGCTTCATAACCGGTCACGAGTCCCATACTGTTGTTATGATAAATAGATCCTATACCTGCCTCTTCTACGTATATACCTTCCGCGAGAGCGGTAGCGCTTTCACTCTTATCGACGCTGTTTCGCAGAGCATCTAGATCCGTCTGCATTGTCAACCGTCTAGCCGCATCGATACCCGCCCCAGAGAAATGCACTTCATGCATGCCTTTATTAAACGTCACATCATTACCATTCACCTTAAGGATAGTATTATCCGTTGGCACATTAACGTAAAGCCCATGTTCTTTTTGTCCATCAAAGCGTAAACGTATATCTCCAGTAAAACTCACATTGCCCACTTTATGTTCTAAGTTTTCTACTCGAACACCTAGATTGCGCAACTCTTCACTGAACTCGTCCCGCAATGTATTCAATACCTTTTGTTGCTCCCCATTTATGCGTTCTTGCTGTTGCAAAGCTTTCGCCACCATTTGTGCCATCTCAAAGCGAGTGATGTTGTGACCTCCTTGGAACGTACCATCAGGATATCCATTCACCACACCTTGTTTTGCCAATTGAGCCACCGCTTGATAGGACCAATCCTGTGGCGTTATATCCGTGAAAGGATTAGCTCCTAATACCGTACTCACACCCAACGCAGTTGTTACAGCCAATGCTGTCATCACCTTATTCATACTCATACCCCATTTCTGGACACACAACTATTTACATATACAGTATCTAACTCTCTCTGCTATGGCTCATACATAGTTTTTAAATTACGTTCATAACGATACCATAGGACCTGTTAGCGACAATACTTACTTTCATAGTATCACACACGATAGACTATTTCAAATGCCTTTTAGTCACTCTTAACTCCTTATAGCATTACGCATAAAAACACATCAAATATGAGCAACCCCACATTTGACAAAGAGCATCAATTTTCCTCTATTTGTATATACCTATTTTATTGCAACAAAAAATGTTGGCAACTACTCTTATATGAGTAGCCCCAACATTTATTATACAGCCAAAATATATATTTTCTTACAGCCCACCATATAATTATAGGATTCCAAACCCACGCAACACAGGCTCATACACATAATACAAGAACAACCAAGTCCCCAATCCTGCGACGCCACCCACGAGGGCGCCATTAATGCGAATCCAAGCGAGGTCCTCTTCCACTTTACTTTCAATAAAGTGGATGAATCGTTCTGTACTTAAACTTTGCAGCACTTCACGGATGATGATGCCGATAAACCCATGGCTCTTGGAAGCAATGTGCAGCATAATATGAGTTAAGGCTTCTTCTAACCGTTCCACCATGCCCGGCTCTTCACAGTAATGATTCCACAACTCTTGAAAACTCGATTCCAAGGCAATCGCCATTGGCGATGTCCCATCCGCAGATACCATACCTTCACGAATCCGTGGACATACATACTCTTCTAACATGAGCTCCCAATCTTGCACATCAATCCACTGTTGGATAGCATCGTCCAAGGTCTTTGTGATGCTTCGATTCGATGCCATGTGTTGCAAAGGCCCCACCCATTGATGCAACCACACGAGACGTTCCGTGCTGTTCGGCTGTTTCCAGCGCTCCAACATTTGGTGGACTTCTTCGATGATGGCCCGCGCCATTTCTTGGACGTTCACGATGTTCAATCCTTCTGAAAGTCCAATGAGCATGGCAGACACTACATCTTTCTTGCGCTTTTCGATTTCTTCCTCAATAACCGCTTCTAGCCATTGCTGTGCTTTCGGCGTATACAGAGCCCGCTGCAGATACTTGATACCTCGAATCACTACACTTTCATAGCGATTGTGCTCACATACATGCAATAAAGTCTGTTGCATAGGACCGATAAACGATTGATTATGCAAAAATTTCCGCAACCGCTGTGCACCCCATTGGGCCCACTCCCGATCACTACGGCGCTCCCACAGCTCAGACAACACCGTGGCAATCCCTTGGCGCACCGTATTTCGTCCTACATCACTGCGGATATATTGGTCTACAAAGGGCACAAACTGTACCCGTTCAATGGCACTTTTACATTGATCATAGGTGAGCAGCTTCGTATTCACCATGCGAATAATCCCCTCAATGAGGCGATTCTTATTCCGTGGAATCAGCTCCGTATGAAAGGACACACCAAAAGGTTTCCGAAATAAAGCCGTCACCGCAAACCAGTCCGCTACGCTACCGATGAGGGCAGATTGGACAAACCAATACAACCCATCATACCAAGCATCGGTGATATACCACTGCCCCCACCACACCAAGGCGAACAAAACAGCCATGCTAAGTAGCAAGCGATTTGCATAGGTTGTATAGGGATTTCTTGGCGTTTCTATCACACGAGGGCTCATAGGATCCCTCCTTTCAGCAAGGTCAATCCGTAGAAGAGACCACCTAAAATAGCACCTACCAAGGAACCGTTGATACGTATCATCTGCAAATCATAGCCCAATTTAGATTGTAAAATACGAGTGATTTCCTCTGGCGTGAATCGATTCATCTCGTGCACGACGATGTGTTCAATCCAAGGGCGCACATAATTTAACACATGCAACAATTGGAAGAGAATGAATCGTTCTACCTTCCGACCTTTCACAGCAGACCTTTCCAAGCGCTCAAAGAAATGATATAATTCCGCTTCCCCTTGCTCCACATAATGCGCAAGGTCTAACGTATCTTCCAACACATAGCCATCTTCGATGAACTCCCGGAACCAAGCATTCTTTTTATCTTCTAGTTTTTGTTGCCACTGTCCATTCTGTGCAAGTTCATCCACTGCCCATCGAGCCTTCGTGTATACTGCAGATCCCAAGGGCGACTGCAAAGATTCTTGGCTCATCAAATAGGCACAGCCTTTCACCTGTATCATGTGCGTAATGTATTCCGGTGAAAGTGACTCCCCACCTAATGCGAGCGCCAATTCTCGTAAAAAAGAATGGTCTGCATAGCGATTCATCACAGAGGATACCAACCCTAATAAGTAAGGGCGAATCCCTTCCGCCGCTAGCAATCGTTGAAGCATACGATTAATGTGCATCCATAGCACCTCTGCTCGTTCTGGTTCTAAGAGTTGACGGCACAAACTAACCAGAAAAGGCGTCACGTGCCAAGACTCTACACCATTCTTGATATGACCTAGCAATTGCTCTTGCAATAAATTTTCTTTCACATGGGGCAATACATGATCTTTGAGTTCCTCAAAACACACATGAACATACCCCCGACCAGTGGCACTATTCATAAACGAAACTATCCGCTGTGGTACACGTTCCTGTTTCAGCACCTCGTACATGTGGGACACCCGAAGGAGTTCGTCTACCATCATGTGCCGCGCCATTTCCACAAAACGTTCCTTATTCCTAGGGATGAGCGCCGTTTTGAAAGGAATCCCCAAGGGTTTCGTAAACAGCGCCGTCACCGCATACCAGTCCGCTAAACCACCAATCATGGCAGCCCCTGAAATATGCGTGATGAGACCCCAGAAGGGATCTCTATGAAAGGGATAGGTCACTAAGAATATGACTGCCATCAAGACTAATAGAGCAGTCGCTCCATGTCGTTGTAACCATGGTATCATTTACTTCACTTCCTCTACCACCGCATCACCTGGCTGTTCTGGAATCCAGCAACGTTGATTTGGGTATGTGTGTCGGAATGTGTCCGATGGCGCCCAAATAGGTCCATTCGCATGCATAGGAATAAATAGTTTCGTGTTCATCATCCCTAATACTTCTAAGGCCCCCCACTCGCGGGCTACTTCTAAGCGAGCATCCACGGGGAACATCATAATATCTACAGACAAACCTTGTAGAGGGACAAATTCTTTCTCTTTTAGCTCCTTTGCCTCTGCAATGTTCTCAGGCGTATCTCCAGACCAATGCCACCAGTTTAAATCTCCCGCGTGAAAGATGCGATACGTACCTGTATCCACCAAGAATGAACCTCCTTCATCAGTAGAGCCAAACATAGTGACCGTCAGATTGTTCGATTCTAATGTGTCGCCTACTGCCATAGAGTGAAATGCAATACGATCTTGCACAAATTGATCACTCACTGCTTGTGCATCTTGCAAAGCCGGTACATCTTCGTGATACCAAACACTGTGCATATATGGTAAATATTTGAAAATTGATTTCACATAATGGTCATGATGGATATGGGATACAAAGACATGTAACTCGTAGCCTTGTTCCACTAATGTATCTATCACACCAGCTGGATCTTTCCAGTAATCAAATACATAGGCCCGTTTGCCATCTTCGATAACAAAACCGCTATGTTCTAAATAGGTAACTTTCATATTAACTCCTAATTGATAATTTTATTGATTACTTTTATTATAACACAAAAACCCTCCCAAGGTATGTACCTCAGGAGGGTTTTCTTATGAAAGTCTATGACCTTTCGTTGTGGGGAATAGAATTACTTCTATTATTTAATACCCATGTGAGCCATAAGCATTTTAATTTGTGCTTTCATTTCTTCATTGTCTTGCATTACTTTTTCATAGTTTTCTTTCATGCGTGCATTGTCTGCTTTTACCTGCTCGTTATCTGCTTTCACTTGTGCATTTTCAGCCTTAAGTGCAGATACTTCGTCTTGTAAAATGTAGACGGAAGAAATTGGACCACCTTTGTAGCGTTCAGGAATCATGCTGTCTTCACCACCGAATCGGTATGTCACACCTGCATTCATCATGTTGCTACCGCCGCCAACGCTGACACCTACGTTGAACATAGTGTCTTCGTTTGCGTAATGAGCTACCCCTAACGCAAGAGCTTTATTGCCTTTGTAAGCACCAACGCCTGCCATCACTTGTGATTTTTTAAGTGGATCGTAGCTTAATGGGTTCATCGCTGCTAATGCGGCTGCATGAGCGCCTGCCTCATTCACTTTTTCAGTGACCGTGTTCGTAGCCAATCGAACTTGACCGACTGTAGCCGCATCAGACTCATACATACCAGGTGCTACATTACTGATTGTATTGCCACCGTTGTCAAGGCCATTTGCACTTAAAGATACCGGTGCTTTATTGAAGTGTGCGCCTGGTGTGATTTGGATTCCTTTGCTAGTCACTTCTGTCGCCACATCTACGATTGGATTTCCCGCTTTATCTAATGAAACTAGGCTATCTTTACCAATATGGCGAAGTTCATATTTGCTACCTTCTGCAGTCACAGTTGTTACCAATCCAGATACAGGCTGGCCTTGAGAATCCACTTGTACTTTACCAGTCAAATCTAAATTATGATGATGATATGTTGTTCCTTTACCATCTACTATAGTGCTTGTTAAAACATATGGACTTCCATCTTTATCTTTTTGAAGTTTTGGTGTTACTCCATCTGCTTCCTTAATAGTCGTAGGTAATCCATTTTTATCAAAAACTACATTACCTTTATCATCTTTTTTGTACTCAGGTACATAACTATCATAGGAAGTAGTACCATCAGCCATCTTCACATTTTTAGCCAACTTCACAGTCATCGTAGCAGGTGTAACAACTTTACCATCTTTCGTTTCTGCATCTTTCAACTCTACACCGATATTGTTATCTGTTAGAGCCGTCATATTTGCTCCGCCTTTAATAGATAACGTATCACCAAGGCCTATCATAGCTTCTAGTGGTTTGTCTCCAACTTTGGTATCCGCAGTAAATACACGACCTTTGTTTACTTTATCGTCCACAGCTTTTAACTGATCTTCTGTCGCTGCCCGACCACTCACAATGCCATTTACTTTTGGATTCCATGTTGTGTTAGCCAAACCAGTAATGAAGTTACCTGTTTCCTTCGTTGCCGTTGCTACACTAGTTACCACGTCGGCATGATATCCTATAGAGATACCACCCTCGATGGCATTATTTTTGTTTTCGCCATTCACACGAATCAACGTCGGACCTACTTGTGTACCATTCGTTGCATTTGTGAAAGTACTATTCATAGCATTGATAGAACCTGTGTTATTACCATCTTTGACAGTAATACCATCAGTATTCACAGTCAAGTTCTTACCATTCGCGTCGTATTTCGTTTCACCCGCTTTGGTAGTTGTCGTAGCTGTTCCATCTTTCACAACAACATTTGTGGTATTCACAGTGGTTTCATTTGTACCATTTTTATAAATTGTACTACCTGCTGTAGCTGTCATGGTCGTTGTACCATCAGTGACAGTTACACTTTCAGCAGTTGTGACCACTTTTTTATCAGTGCCCTCTGCCACTGTAACACTAGTTGCATTAGTAGTTACTGTTTTACCAGCCCCATCAGTGACAGTCGTACCAGTAGCATCTACAGTGGTTTTCTTAGCATCATTCGCTGCATCTTTGATTGTTACAGCAGAACCAGTTACTTCTGTGTGACCAGTCGTAATTTTGCCATTTGTACCATTAACAGTAACAGCATTGTCATCTTTACCAGCTATGATACTACCGTTTGTACCATCTACGGTAACAGCATTACTATCTTTGCCTAATGTCACTGTATCAGCTAATTTCACATCGTAATTAGTATGACCATCTGTAGCATCTTTAGTAGCAGTTAATACTAAGTTGTGATTTGTTGTAGTACCATTATTATCATTAACAGTGAAGGTTGTTTTACCAGCTTTCAATTGTTTTAGGTTAACTACATCACCATCAGAAGTAGCATCCGCTACATTTGCAATTTTGTTACCACCATTATTGAGTCCTGCTGTTGTTAAGGATACTGTTCCAGTACCAGATGCAGATGGGCTTAATGTAATCCCACTAACTGTGTAATTAGCAGTATTCGTACCATCTGTTACATTCATACCATCTGTATTAACAGTAGTTACCTTATTGCCATTTACATATTCACTTTCACCAGCTTTAGTAGTTGTTGTCATCGTACCATTAGTTATGGTCGTTCCATCGGATGTAATATCCACGGATTTATCAGCACCATCTGTTACGTGAACACCATTAGCACTGTAAGAAGCTTCTTTACCATCTGCTACGAATTTAGATTCTGTTGCACTGTGAATAGCTACATTTGTACCATCAGAAATAGATACACCTGTAGAGCCAACTTTTGTTTTGTCGTCTCCTTTTTCAATAGTTACACCATCTGCATTCATGGTTGATGTTTTATCACCATCTTTGATAGATACACTAGTGCCATCCACCGTTGTCTTACCAGTTGTAATAGATCCATCCGTTCCATTAACTGTTACTTTAGTGGCATTAGTACTATTCGCATCGCCACCCACAGTAACTGTACCTTCTTTACTATCGATGGAAATAGTATTAGCAGGGCTTTCGCTGTTAGTGAAAGTGGTTTTTCCATCTTTGCCAACAGTCATAGTAGACATTTTATCTGGTGCACCTGCTTCTGTATGAGTCACAGTAAATCCATTGTCACCAATCTCTAACTTAGTACCAGTCGCATCCTTTGTTCCATCTGTATTAGTGATAGATGTAATACCCTGCAAATCTTTTGCTAAGGAAATATTTAGACCATCTGCATTCGTATTTGCTTTTACTAAGATATTAGTCTTATTAACAGTTTCATTAGTAGGACGATCATAATTTTCTGTGCCTTGTACTTTTAACATAGCTCCTAAATCACGGTGTACATTGACTGCTTCATCATTACCAACGAAGTTCATACCTTTCGCAAGGATTTCTTTTGCTGTCGTATACAAGTCAGTAGCGTTGACAGCTGCAAACTTACTTGCATTTGTTTTTGATGCCGTTGTTAATTTATTGAGATAACTTTGATCATCTAGGTCAGCACCAGCATCATTTTTTGCTATCAATTTTTCAATCGGAGAAGCTACATTACCAAATACTGTTGGCGATTTTGTAGAACCATCTGGATTTACTACACGAGCTTGTGGATTATCTACTGGATCAAGAGTTACACCTTCAGGTAAATCGGCTACATCTTTTAAAGTACCATCCCGTTTTACAGCCTCTGCACGATAATATTTACCATCTACCGCTTTCACTAACCGATTACCTGCATCATCTGTATACACAACGGAACCAGCTTCACCATTACGCAATGCATTCACTTTATAAGTGGTTGTTGTTTCATTCAATCCATCTTCATTTGTTAATCCAGTGCTTGCAATAGCACCTGCTTCACTGCCCAACTTACCATCACGACCATCAGAGTTTTTCGCATCTAACTGTGCTAATTTTTTATTCACAGCTTCCGCTAAATCAATCGTAATGCCGTCTTTCGTTGCTTTTGTCACAACTTTATTCTCTGTGCCTTTGATTCGCAATGTGCCATCTAACATGCTAACTGTATGATTTTCTACCTTATTATTATCATCATCAACAGTTGTATCTGCTGCATAGCGAAGAGTTCCACGAGCGTCTACATAAACTTTATTAACTGCATCCGTATCATCAGTTGGGGTTCCTACATTAGTTATACGGTTTCCACCATTATTTAAACCTGCTGTAGTTAAAGACACCTTTCCTATTCCAGCATCAGATGGAGTTAATGTAATACCATTAGCAGCCACTGTCACATTATTTGTACCATCAGTAACAGTCACTCCTGTGGCATTTGTTGTGACTACATGTTTATCGTCATCCTCAAATCTAGAGCCTGTCGCTGTATGTGTTGCCGTATTAGTACCCTCTGTGATCGTCATAGAGGATCCATTCACCACCGTATTACCAGTAGTAATTGTACCATCAGTACCATTAATAGTCACTTTATTAGCACTATCAGTAGCTGTATTCGTACCACCTACTACAAGAATTGCCTTACCACCATCTGCTGTGATTGCATTGGCACCTGAACCTGCAGTGATTGTTGCATTAGAACCATTAACAGTCACTTGTTTAGTAGACTCTTTACCTGCAGTTACTGTACCAGATTTACTGTCGATAGTAACCATGTTATCTGTCGTACCCGCTGTTGCATGCTTGAACTCAGCAGTGCCATCTTTACCAAGTGTTACCGTCGATGTAGTCGCTTTAGAACCTGCTACAGCTGGATCCGCTGGTTGTGCATTTGCGAAAGTCGTACCAGCCTCATTGATAGTCACTTCATTGTTACCAGTTGCATTCGCTGCCGCTGTTGGATTTCCACCATTAGACAATGTCAACCCTGTCGTAGCCGATTTAGCAGTGATTCCATTCATTCCTGTCAATGTATCTGCTAATTTTACTGTTAAACCATTAGCATTGGCTGTCGGATCTTTTTCCACACGGATGTTTACGCCTGCTGTCGCATCAGTAGCTGGTGTAAAGTTCGCAGCACCTTTGACAGTTAATGTAGTGCCTAATGCGCGTGCTACATCTTGTGCATCATCGCCTGTGAAAGTCAATGGTTGTGCTGCCATTCCTTTCACTGTATTGATACGAGTATCTAATTTAGAAACTGCATCTCCTACATTGGTAGCCGTATCTGTACCACCTGCTGCATCGTCTTTCGTAATGCTATATGTTGGTCCTGTTAATACACCATTTTCTACTTTAGCTCCACCACCAAGTGCTGTTGCTAATTCTGTTTTAGCTGCATGTAATTGGCTACCTGTTACTGCATCTGTGGATGTCGCTGTAATAGCACCACTTCCAATATTAGATAATGTAGTACCTGTTGTACCTGCTGCAATAGTTGTAGATCCATCTGGATTCACTAGTCGTGCTTGTGGTGTTGTAACTTCCACAGCATCTGCCATTTTCGTTCCATCAGCATTAACCTTACCAGCCGGATACCATTTTCCATCTGTTGCTTTCACAACACGGTTACCCGCTGCATCAGTGTACACTACTGTACCTGCTTCACCATTACGTAATGCGTTCACTTTAGTGGTTACGTCTTTACTATTTAAGCCATCCTCTTTTGTAAGACCTGTACTTGCAATAGATCCTGCTTCTGTACCTACTTTACCATCTCGGCCGTCAGCGATAGTATTACCAAGTTTCGCTGCATCGTCGATGATTTTTCGTGTGG